>DHIM01000096.1:418-800 GCA_002403785.1 Clostridium sp. UBA4746 | reverse complement strand
CCTTGATAATAATGAGTTAATATATTTATATAACTTTTCCCATCCTTAGCCATAGCATTTGCACCATTTTGACTCATTCCTACATCATGACCATATCCACTACAATCTACTTCTATCCCGTTTAGCTTAAACTTTATATCAAAATTTGATGATTTTAAATTTAGCATTTTCCTAAATTTGCTGCCTGTCATGGTTATACTTCCTACCTTAATATTCTTAACACTTCCTGCCTGTGTTCTATTAATCACCACAATTTGTTTTTTAATATTGCCCGAGGTTACATTAGCATTATAATAATTGCTGTTTATAATCTCACTTAGCTCCTTATACTTAAAACTTTTACTACTCTTGGCATTTTTTGCTTTTTCCTCACCTGGGCTTT
>DHIM01000096.1:0-249 GCA_002403785.1 Clostridium sp. UBA4746 | reverse complement strand
TGCTTTTTCCTCACCTGGGCTTTCTACGCTTCTTAAATAAGGTATACTAGTACTAAATACGTCCTCTGAATTTTCTGTTTTTCCACTACTAGTTGAAAAATAATAAGGCTCCATTACCAAGTCATTGTTATAAGTTAAAACCTGACCTGATGTACCTTCAACCGCCAATTTAATCTTGTTCCAATATTCTTCTCCTTTATCTCTTCCCCATGCTTTTATACGTTCATCTTTAGTCATATAAACTTGACA
>DHIM01000264.1:5321-10173 GCA_002403785.1 Clostridium sp. UBA4746 | reverse complement strand
TAATAATAGAGCAATTTTAATATTATTATATACTATACAATATTTAATATTTGAACCTTATGATGTTTTAAAATAAATTAGTTATATATTGAAAGGAGATTCCATGCATATTGATGATATCATTCATATAGCTGCTGAAGCAGGTAAAATCATATTAGAAAATGGCGGAGAGACCTATAGAGTTGAGCAAACAATAAAGATGATATGTAAATCATATGGCATACCACGCACAGAAAGTTTTGTTACTCCTACCGGCATTATGATTTCTATAACTAGCAGTGAAAATCAGACAATTTCATTAATTAGAAGAATAAATGTTAGAACAGTTAATCTTAGTAAGGTTTCTATGATCAACAATCTTTCTAGAGAATTAGTATTAAATCCCTTATCCATAGGTGATATAAGAAAAAAAATTTATTACATTAATAATTTATCACCTTATTCTTTAAAGACCACTACATTTTTTTCTGCTTGTTGTGCAGGATTTTTCACGCTTCTTTTTGGTGGAAATTACAAAGACTTTTTTGTAGCCTTTATAATTGGTGCTCTTATCAATTGTTTAAGTGGATTTTTAGATAAATTAGAAGTAAATAGCTTTCTTAAAAACATGCTTGCTGGTTCTTTGGCTGCCTTCATAGCACTCGTTGCTACTTCTCTAGGTCTAGTAGGTAATATGGATACTATAATAATAGGATCTATAATGCTACTAGTACCCGGTATCGCCATAACAAATGCAATAAGAGATACTATTGCTGGGGATTTAGTTTCCGGAATATCGAGGTCAATAGAAGCTTTATTCATAGCTGTTGCCATATCTTCCGGAACAAGTATAGTTTTTAAAATATGGTTTTTATTGTTCGGAGGTACTCTTATATGATTCTTAATTCTTTTTATGCTTTTTTAAGTTCTCTAGGTTTCGGAATACTTTTTAATATACGAGGTAAAAATTTAATAATTGCATCACTTGGAGGTGGCCTTGCATGGCTTACCTATCTTATTTCCGGAAAACTACAACCTTCCATTATTTTTTCATTATTCGTTGCCTCAATGATGGGGAGTATTTACTCAGAAATAATGGCAAGAATATATAAAAATCCTGTAACCATGTTTATAATCTGTGCAATTATACCACTTGTGCCCGGTGGTGGCATGTATTATGCCACTCTTGAGGCAGTAAAGGGTAACTTAAATGTTGCGCTAACCAAAGGTGTTGAGACTCTGTTTAGTGCAGGTGCAATTGCAGTTGGAATAGTATTCGTATCTTCCATAAGTACAATTTTCAAAAAAATAAAGAAGTAAAATTTATTATTAAATTTTACTTCTTTATTTTTTATTTATTTTAAAAACATGATAAAAGTAGAAACTAGCTCTTCAATTTTTTCTTTATCCGCTTCGTTATCTTCATGAATAAGACAGTTTTTAGTATACCTTTCTAATACAAGCCCACCAACTTTATTCATAGCTGCCCTTACAGCAGCCACTTGCACTAATATGTTCTTGCAGCAAGCTTCGCTTGTCACCATCTTTTCTATACCTTTGACCTGACCTTCAATTTTCCTTAATCTTACTTGAATATCTTTCACATGCTCATCATCAATTGATTTATCTTTGACTTTTGTCATTTTATCACTCCAATAAATAATATAGGCACATTCAAATAAATAACAACCATATTCTATTTTCCCTCTGTTTTTGAAATACCAAGTTCTTTGAGCTGCTTTTCATCAACCATGTTTGGAGCTTCACTCATTGGACAATAAGCATTTTGATTCTTAGGAAATGCTATTACATCTTTTATATTTTCTGTTCCTGCTAAAAACATTATCATTCTATCTAATCCAAAAGCAAGTCCGCCATGAGGTGGTGGTCCATATTTGAATGCTTCTAATAAGAAGCCAAATCTTTCCCATGCCTTTTCACGTGTAAATCCTAAGACTTTAAACATAGTTTCTTGCAGATCAGAACTATGTATTCTTATACTTCCTCCACCTAATTCCTCTCCATTTAAGACTATATCATAGGCTTTAGCACGAACTCTACCTGGCTCCGATTCTAAATACTTAAGATCTTCATCCATTGGCATTGTGAAAGGATGATGTGCTGCAATATATCTGTTTTCTTCCTCACTATAATCAAATAATGGGAACTGAGTAACCCATACAAAGTTAAACTCCTTGTTATCTTTTAAAATATCTAGTTCTTTAGCTACATGTAATCTTAAAGCACCTAAAGAATGTAATGCAATACTATCCTTGTCTGCAACAATAAGAACTAAGTCTCCAGTTTTTGCCTCAACCTTATTTAAGATTGACTGCATTTGTTCGTCGCTTAAGAACTTAGCTATAGGCGATTTAATTCCATCTTTTTTACATGCAATCCATGCAAGCCCTTTTGCTTTATAAGTCTTAACAAACTCACCAAATTTATCTAATTTCTTTCTTCCCATATCTGCTGCATTATCAACCTTAATAGCTCTTACTGAGCCACCATTATCTATGGCACTTTTAAATACTACAAATTCAGACTCTTTTACTTCATTTGTAATATCATTAATTTCCATTTTAAATCTTAAATCAGGTTTATCTGAGCCATATTTCTCCAGAGCCTCTTTATAGTGCATTCTTTTTATAGGAAGCACAACATCTTCATCTATTACTTTTTTAAATACTTTTTTAATTAAAGCTTCATTTACAGCTATAACATCATCTTCTTCAACAAAAGACATTTCAATATCTATTTGTGTAAACTCTGGTTGTCTATTAGCTCTTAAATCTTCATCTCTAAAACAACGTGCTATTTGAAAGTACTTATCATATCCAGATACCATTAGTAATTGCTTAAACAATTGTGGTGATTGTGGAAGTGCATAAAACATACCTGGATAATTCCTGCTTGGAACTAAATAATCACGGGCACCCTCAGGAGTACTTTTAGTAAGCATAGGTGTTTCTATTTCTAGAAAACCATTCTCATCTAGAAAGTCTCTAACAACCTTTGTGGTTTTATGACGTATCATAAATATTTTTTGCATATCTGGTCTTCTTAAATCAAGGTATCTATATTTTAAACGTACATTTTCTGACGCGTCTAAATCTTCCTTTATGTATATAGGTGGAGTCTCAGATTCAGATAATATCTTTATGTTTTCACCCTTAACCTCTACAAGTCCTGTTGGTATATTATCATTTGGATCTTGTCTTTTAATTAGTTCACCAGTTACTGCAATACAGTACTCCGATTTCACTAAATCTGCCTTTTGAAAAGCCTCTTTGTTTATTTCTTCTCCAAATACTAATTGTAATAAACCTGTTCTATCTCTTAAATCTATAAAAACTAGTCCACCTAGGTTTCTTTTTCTTTGAACCCAGCCCATTACTGTTACTTTATTCGATATGTGTGTTTCCCGAAGATCTCCACACATATTGGTTCTCTTTAAACCATTTAATGCTTCTGCCATTTTATTTTCTTCCTCCTTAAACCTTAACTATATTAACAATTTCCTCGTCGTTATATAATTCAATTTCAAACTAATCTCCATTGGACTTACTATTATCTCAACTATATAGAGTTTCAAGCAATGCAATTTTCTTTTCAATCATCTCCTCAACTCTTTTTATGTACTCGCTAACATCTTTAATATTTGCAAACCTTTCATGCCTATTTTCATCTAAAAAAACGACTTTACAAACTGCATCTGCACCCAGTGCAATAACTGTCTGTTTTTCTTCAATCATTTGAATGTTATATATTCCCTCTTTGCCTGGTTTTTTATACCCAACATTCTCCATACTTCCCACCATGTTTTTCTGCCTATACATGTAATAAGGTTTCATATCAAGTTTTTCAGATAATTCAACAGTAATCTCATACATTTGATTTAATTCTTCTTGACCTGGAATTTCAAATTTATAATTGTTAAGCATATTTTCATGGAGCCTTGAGGCTCTTTTTATTGTCATGCCATGAATCGTAATACTGTCAGGTTTAAGTTGAAATATTTTATCACATGTTTTTATGATATGTGGTATTTTTTCGCCTGGAAGTCCTACTATTAAATCCATATTTATGTTAACAAAACCTAACTCCCTAGCCATAGCAAATTTCTCAATAACATCATTTACAGAGTGACTTCTCCCAATTAATTTAAGTGTGTCATCATTCATAGTTTGAGGATTAATGCTTATTCTGTCTACTCCATATTTTTTCATAGCTTTTAACTTTAAAAGAGTTATACTATCTGGTCTCCCACATTCTACTGTAAATTCTTTCACTTTATTATGCTCAGTAAAAGCTTCATAAATACACTTCATTATAAATTCAAATTGCTCATCATTTATAGAAGTTGGGGTTCCCCCTCCAAAATAAACACATTCTATATTCAGCTTTTTTTCCTTAATATACTTACTTATGCTTTTAATCTCATGAGATAAAGCTTCAAGATAAGGCTCTACTATGTCTTTGCAATTTGCAATTGGATTTGATGCAAAGGAACAGTATACGCAACGAGTAGGACAAAAAGGCATTCCAATATAAACACTTATATTGTCTTTATCTTTATTAACAATATTTCTTTCAAACTTAGCAACATCAATACAAAGTTGAACTTTATCTTCTCTTGCAATATGTTTGTCTTTAAATTCTTTTATTATAGTATCCTCTGAAAACCCCTTTTGTAAAAGCTCAAGAGCTTTTTTAGACGGTCTTATTCCTATTAAAGTACCCCAAGGAAGCTCTAGAGTTGTGTCTTTTGAAAAATATAAGAAAACAGCTTTTTTAACTTCTTCTTTAAGTTTATAAGACTTATTAATTGTATACTTAAAAATTTCAGACTCTTTTTTAATTTCTATTACAT
>DHIM01000264.1:0-5067 GCA_002403785.1 Clostridium sp. UBA4746 | reverse complement strand
ACATCATAGTTAAACTGTTTATTATTTAATTTTACCTTAATCATCTTAACTCCTTAATAAAACATAGTATATAAAATTTTGTGTTATTATACTCTACATTAATCCAGTGAGGAACGGGTTATTTAGTTTTTCATTACCTATTGTGCTATATAGTCCGTGACCAGGATAGATCATAATATCCCTATCAAGGCATAAAAGTTTTGATTTTATACTGGTAATTATAGTATCGAAATCTCCTCCTGCAAAATCTGTTCTTCCAATTGAGCCTGCAAAAAGAGTATCTCCAGTGAAAGCACAATTATTTACTAGAAAACTCATGCCCCCTGGTGTATGTCCAGGTGTATCAATGCATTTAATTTTCAAGTTAGATATAGTTATTATCTCTCCATCCTTTAGCAGTTTATCTGCCCCACCTTCAATTAGAGGTCCAAACAACTGAACACCTGCAGTTATAAGATCATCATCTTTTTTACTTATACACACTACTGCATTGGTTATAGATTTCAATTCCGCAACACCTGATGTATGATCTAAATGCCCATGTGTCAAAAGTATATACTTTACCTTTGCACCTAAGGAATTTATAACCCTAACAATATCATTCACATCACCACCCGGGTCTATTACGAGTGCTTCATTGGTGTTTTTATCCATTATAATATAACAGTTTGATTCATATAATCCTGTAACAACTTTTTTTATTTCCATTTTAGTCCTCCTAAAATTCTTATTTGCTCTCCAAAAGTAAAGTTACTGGTCCATCATTTTGTATATATACCTGCATATCTTCTCCGAATTCTCCAGTTTTAACTTCACCTAGTGTTTCTTCGCATTGTTTTACAAATTCTTTATAAAATTTTTCAGCTTTTTCTCCACTAAGTGCTTTCATAAAATTAGGCCTTCTACCTTTTTTGCAATCTCCATATAATGTGAATTGAGAAATTATAAGAAGTTCTCCTTTAACGTCTAATAAGGACAAATTCATTTTCCCGTCTTCGTCAAAAATTCTAAGATTTAATATCTTATCTTTTAGATATTTTATATCCTCTTCCGTATCGCCCTCACATATTCCAAGTAATACATTTAATCCATTGCCTATTTCACTAACTAATTTGCCATCTATCTCAACTTTTGATGATTTAACTCTTTGCACTACTGCTCTCATAATTATTCATCTCCTAAATCAAATAGATCTTTTCACTTAGTTTTTAATTCTGTAGACTTCTATTACACCAGTCAATTTATTCATTTTCTTTAATAATTCTTTCAAATTCTCAACACCAGCTACCTTTAGCTTTATATTTATTAAAGCTACATTATTTTTTAATGTTTTTGCATTTATTGAATATAACTGAGTTTTTGTGATTGTTATTACCTCCATTATATTGGACAATAAACCATATCTATCATCTGCTTTAATTTGAATTTCAGTAATATAATCTTTACCTTCAGAAGCTCCCCAACTTACCTCAACCACCTTGTTTATTTCATTTCTTGTTAGGGCTTCAGCATTTTTACAATCCCGCCTGTGGACAGAAACTCCACGTCCTTTAGTTATATACCCTATTATTGCATCGCCCGGAACAGGGTTACAGCACTTAGCAAACCTTACAAGAACATTGCCCTCACCCTTGACTATTAAACCTTGGTAATCCATCTTCTTTTTTTCATCTTTACTTACGGTCTTGGTTATTTTTTGCTCAATGTCCTCAATAGTCATGTTTTCTTTATTTTTATTTTCAAAAACCTCTCTCAATCTATTAACAACAGTTGAAGGCATAATATCTCCCACTCCAACGTAAGCAAATAAATCATCTAGAGTTCTAAAATTATATTTCTTGTATATTTTT
The DNA here is from genome assembly GCA_002403785.1 of Clostridium sp. UBA4746. Taxonomy (GTDB): domain Bacteria; phylum Bacillota; class Clostridia; order Clostridiales; family Clostridiaceae; genus Clostridium_AD. The sequence goes on along the minus strand of DHIM01000264.1, from coordinate 3,217 downwards.
TCTATTGCTTCACCCTTAGCAATTTCTCCAAAATTATATTCTTGCCTTTTAGATTCTCTTTCTAATAAATCTTTACCTTTTTCAATGCTCTCATCTCTTTTGGCCTTTTTAAACCATGATTTAATTTTGCTTTTAGCTTGATTGCTCTTTGTAATATTAAGCCAATCAATACTAGGACCCTTAGGCGTAGGTGAAGTTACAATTTCAACTATCTCTCCAGTTTTTAAGTGATATTCTAAAGGTACCATACGTCCATTTACTTTCGCACCTATGCACTTATGCCCTATATCTGTATGAATTCTATATGCAAAATCAATTGGTGTTGCGTCAAGTGGTAAATTAATAACCTCCCCCTTTGGCGAGAATACAAAAACTTCATCTGAAAACAAATCAATTTTAAAGCCTTCCATGAACTCTTCTGCATCAAAAGTTTCCCTTTGCCACTCAAGAATATCCTTTAACCAAGAAAATTTAGGATCAGAATTTTGCTCTCCACTGTCCTCTATTCCTTCTTTATACTTCCAATGAGCTGCAATACCATACTCTGCAGTTTTGTGCATCTCATAGGTCCTAATTTGGATTTCAAAAGGTTTCCCATGTGGCCCAATTACTGTTGAATGCAGGGACTGGTACAAGTTAGGTTTTGGCATAGCAATGTAGTCTTTAAATCTTCCTGGAATTGGTTTATAAACTGTATGCACTATACCTAAAGCTGCGTAGCAACTACCAATATCCTTAACTAGAATTCTAACTGCAGTCAAATCAAAAACTTGATCTATAGTTTTATTTTTAGTGACCATTTTTCTATATATGCTGTAAAAATGTTTTGGTCTTCCATCTATTTCAGATTCTATTCCAACCATATTTAAGTTAAACTGTAATTCCTGCATTATGTTGTTAATATTTTCTTCTCGTTCAACTCTTTTTTCTGCAATTATCCTTACTAGATTATAATACTCATTTGGATTTAAATACCTTAAAGATAAGTCCTCTAACTCCCATTTAATTTTAGACATTCCGAGTCTGTGAGCGAGTGGTGCATAAATATCCAAAGTTTCTTTTGCCTTTTGCTTTTGTTTTGCAACTGGCATATATTTTAATGTGCGCATATTGTGAAGTCTATCTGCGAGCTTAATGAGTATAACTCTGATATCCTTTGCCATAGCTAAGAGCATTTTTCGAACATTATCAGCTTGTTCCTCTTCCTTAGTCTTATATTTTATAAGGCCAAGTTTAGTAACACCCTCCACTAAAGTTGCAACTTCTACATTAAACTCCCGGCTTATATCTTCAAAAGTATATACTGTATCTTCAATTACATCATGAAGTAAGCCTGCAATAATTGTACTAGTATCAAGTCCCATCTCTGCTAAAATGCAGGCAACTTCTAATGGATGCACAATATAAGGCTCCCCCGACTCTCTCTTTTGCTCTTTATGTGCTGCATAAGAAAAATTAAAAGCTTTTATAATGAGATCTTTGTCTACGGTACTACAATTATTTTCAATTTTATGTAATAATTTTTCCAACATGGCTTATACACTCCTAAAATCAAAGGCTGGTTAAATAACCAGCCAATACTTTTTACTAATATTATATAATATTTTGTAGATTTATGCAATTTTAATTTAATAACTCCTATACTAAGTGTAAATTGATATTAAAGATTGTATTTTACAAGAGACATTATATCATAGTCCTGCAACTTACCTTTTCCATTAAGCCCTGTTAATTCGATTACAAAGTTTAATGAAACAACTATGCCACCCATTTGCTCTATAAGTTTTGTTACTGCTGCAACCGTACCGCCTGTCGCAAGTAAATCGTCTACTATAGCAACTTTTTGTCCAGGCTTTATTGCATCCTTATGAATTTCAAGTTTATCAGTGCCATATTCAAGTGCGTATTCAATCTCTATAGTTTCATAAGGTAACTTACCGGGTTTTCTAACTGGTACAAATCCTACTCCGAGGGCATATGCCACAGGCACACCAAATAAAAAACCTCTTGCCTCTGGACCTACTATAACATCTACATGTTTATCTTTTAAGTATGCTACCATACCATCTATAGTATACTTAAGTACATTTCCATCTTGTAATAATGTAGTTATGTCTTTAAAACTAATACCATCTTTCGGAAAATCTTCTATTATTCTAATACTATCTTTTAAATCCACGGTTATTCCCCCTAAAATAAAATCAAATTATACAACCACATGAACATTCCATTCTTTTTCCTTTTGATCTACAGTGACCATTATATAATATACTACCTTATATATGCAATACAAAGCTTATGTAGTATTTCGCTAAGTTATGAAACTATTTTTCAATTCTTTATCTAAGTACTTTGAAATCTGCAGTGCTCTATTTTTGTCTGAGGTAATAAATAACTCAACAACAATTTTAGCATTATCCATTCTTCCAACAGGATTTAGTGTAGGCATTACTGATAATGCCAATTTTGATACTGTGTCTTCATTAATAATCTTAATATTATGGGTTTTTATCAATGCACAAATCCCATAATTATTTGTGCATTTTAATTGTTTTATACCTTCCTCAGCAATTATTTTATTTTCACTCTCAAGCTTTGTCTTGCTATATAAAGTACCTATCATTACTAAATCCATATATTTGTTTATAGATTCCATTTTATAGTAAGCAGAAATTGCCTGAGCTAGTTTAAACGTAATCCCTGATGTACACAGTCCTTTGAAGGGATAATTACATCCTTTCTGTTTTGGATTAACAACAATAGTATTAGGGGAGTGTTTAATAGGTTCGTGAAAATCTGTGATGATAACATCAATCCCTATGTATTTGCATAATTCTATTTCACTGTAAGAATTGATCCCACAGCCTAAGGTTATTATAAGTCCTGGTCCTAAATATTTTATATGATTAGTAATATCTTTTTCAAATAAATCACGTTTTTCACTTAGTTCACCTGGTATAAAGTACTCAACATCTGCGTTCAGAAACTTTAGCACTAACATTAATAAGGAAATTGCCGTAATACTATCCACATCATAAAATCCATAAAGGACAATTTTTTCTCTATCATTTATAGATTTAACAATTCTATATAATGCAGCTTCCATCCCTTTTAATAAAAATGGATTATACATATTATAATCTATAAATTTATTATTATTCTTTTGTATGTTTTTAAGACAATCCACCATAAAAGCTCCTCAAAGTTAATAGAAACC
>DHIM01000337.1:8000-8160 GCA_002403785.1 Clostridium sp. UBA4746 | reverse complement strand
CAGATTGGATAATGATTAATATTTACTATAAAGGGTATATTAAGTAAGTAATACAGGAGGTATAATATTGAACACTTTAAAACAAAATCAAAAGATTTTATGGGTGCTAATTACAACACTTGTACTTACTGCTACTATTTTGTATTTTAATGTATTTAGG
>DHIM01000337.1:7076-7756 GCA_002403785.1 Clostridium sp. UBA4746 | reverse complement strand
TTGTATTTTAATGTATTTAGGTTATGTGGATACAAGGTATCTATGGGAAGCAATACCGTAACTTTTGTAAAAAGTAAGAGAGAATTTAATAAGACATATAGTGAACTACAAAGAGATATCAAATATAAATATGGTAATTCAATTACAATAAAAGATTTTACTTTAAATAAAGTAAAAGTAGATGATGAGGTTATGTTTATAAGCGGGGATAACCTTAAGAAAGTAATGCTCAAAAAGTTTAATATAATAGTAAACGTATTTCTTATGAAATCGGATAATAAAAAAATGGCCTATGTGACATCTGAAAATCAAGGAAAAAAAATTTTAAGTTCATTAAAAGATTACTATTATAAGAAGACGAAGTTTAATAGTGTTACAAGTATTAATATACAAAATAGTATGACTTATGAACCCATAAAGGTTAAGACAGGGGAAATACATGAAAACTCTGAAATTATTAAGGCGGTAATAAAATATAATAATAGTTCGCAAATACCATTGGTAGCTGTAAAGATAGTAGGAAATATAACTAAAAATCAAACAATATACCCAACTACAATCATAAAATCTTCTAATAAAGTCGTGAATGGTGTCAACAAAGTTGAACATATGGGTATCAATGGAATAAAAAAGGTTACGACCGAAATAATGGCTCTTAACAATAATATAGTCTCTGAAAA
>DHIM01000337.1:0-6991 GCA_002403785.1 Clostridium sp. UBA4746 | reverse complement strand
AAAAAAAAAAAAAAAAAAAAATAAAAAAAAAAATAAAAACTCTAAAAAATAATATCTTCTCTAAAAAATTTTTGAAATCAGAAACTATAAAGCAAGTGCAAAATAAAGAAATATATGTTGGAACTAATAAACCAATAATACTACAATTAGCATCTATAAACAGTCCATCAAGAGGTAGTATAAGTTCAGGTTTTGGAGTGCGATGGGGGAAAATGCATAAAGGAATTGATATAGCAGCGAATTTTGGTTCAATAATAAATGCAGCATTAGATGGTACAGTTACTTATGCAGCTTGGGAGGAAGGATATGGGAATGTGATAAAAATTGCTCACGGTGGAGGAATAGAAACTACATATGCACATTGTAGCGTTATTATAGTAAAAAAAGGTGAAGTAGTAAAGAGAGGTATGAAAATAGGTCAAGTGGGAAGCACCGGCCATAGTACAGGACCTCATTTACATTTTGAGGTAAGAGAAAATGGTGAACCTATAAATCCTCAAGAATACATAAAATGAAAATAAATATATGAATAAAATTATATCTACAAGTGAAAAATATTTTATAAAGGAGTGATTTTATGCCATATGAAGAAATGAAAACACCAGCGAAGAAAAAAGATAATAAACCTAAAAAACCAGAAATTATTGAAGCTTCTGATATGCAAAAGGCAAAACGTAAATCAGCAATAAGAGTGGATGAATAATAAGGTTGTTTAGTACAATTTTAATAAAGAGAGCAGAAATGCTCTTTTTATTTTTAATAACAATTATAGTTAAACAATTCTACGATAGAAGGCTATTATTATAATGTTTTATATTGTAACATAAGTTACCGTAAATATTGATCAAATATAGTATTATTTTATTATAGATTACAAATTATAAGAATAAATAAATTTAGGGGGAATAATAATGAGCGCTTTTTTAGCACCTATTCACACATGGTTATTTAGTAAAATTTTATTGGCAGAGGATCTAGAAACAAACTTAAAAAAAAGTTATATATATATATACAAGGACATTGCAAAAGATGTTGCTCAAAAATCGTTAGTTTACGGAAATCCAATAGACACAACAAAAAACATAGAAGATGTTATTGATGTATCTAATATACATGGGTGGTTACAGGACAAAATTGGGAAAGTTGAAACTAGAACGGCATTTATAATAACCGAAATGATTAAAAAATTTGGAGAAGATGCAGAAGTTGTTGCAAAAAAATGTTTTGCGCAGCAAGGCAAAACTGTTGGAGAAACTATAAAATTAAAAGAAATTCTGGTAAAACCAGAAGAAATATTTAAAGCCCTTAATAATTATTTATTAGAAGGTATGCCTTGTGATAGAGTAACAAGAATTATAAAATCTGAAAATGACGTATTTGAATGGGAAACTACAAGCTGTATTCATAAAAATTATTGGGAAATGGTAAATGGAGATGTAAGTATATTTCATAATCTTAGACAGATATGGACTAAAGCATTTATTGAAAGTTCTAATGATCAATACACCTTTAATTTTATTAAAGGTTCTGAACATAGTGGTATAATTGGACTAAATCAAATTATAAGAAAGTAAATGTTCCTAGGGACATAATAACTAATGGTTGTTACGCTCCCCCTGGAGTAGGAGGAAATTAAATGGAGCCTAAACATGCTATACTTCAAAAGGTAAGAAATGGGAAAAGAACTTATGGTGTAACACCTCATATTCCAGGGGGATTTATAACCTCAAAACAGCTTTCAAAAATAGCTGAAGTAGCTGATAAATATAAGGGAATATTAAAAATGACTTCAGGACAGAGAATTGCTATATTAGGACTGGAAGCTGAGGATGTTGCAAAAGTATGGGAAGAATTAGGTATGCAGGCAGGTGTTAAATCACTAAACTCCGTAAAAAATGTTCACATGTGCCCAGCAGCATTCTGTAAAAGAGCGAAACAAAATTCTTTGAAAATCGGGATGCTTTTGGATAAGCGTTACCATGGCATGGAGATGCCTTGTAGAACAAAAATTGGGGTAGCTGGTTGCAAAAATGCTTGCACTAGTGTTTATGCTAGGGATTTAGGGGTAATAGGTGACAAAGAGGGATACATGGTAGTCGCAGGTGGTAGTGGAGGATTTACCCCCAGGGTAGCTGATATTATTATAGATAAATTAACAGAGGATCAGGTACTACTTGTGGTTGATATTTTAATTGAGTACTATAAGTCTAATGGAAACATGGGAGAAAAATCAGGGGATTTCATACAGCGAATAGGACTAGAGAAATTTAAAGCGGATATAATTAATAAATTTAATTAATAAAATAATTTCTAAATGAGAATAATATAGCGTTAAGAATGTTTTTAACATTTTTAACGCTATATTATTTTTACGTTGTAATAACAATATGATTTAATTATAAAACAATATAGAGGTAGGTAAATTTACATATAAATTAATCTCATTTAGCATCATAATAATATATTAAAAAATTGTTTGGGTAACGAAAGAGTATATAAGCATTTATATATGGATAGCCTAATGTTTAAAAGGAGGGATAAGTTTGAGAAGTATGAAGGGAAGAGAATTAGGCAATGAAAAATATGAAGAATTTCAAGATGGTTTAGATAGGTATGTTAAAATCGAAGGTATAGACAGCAAGCTTGTAAATATACCTACATTTATTACAGGAGTTAATGATGATGGTACAATATGGCAAGAAGAAATTCAGCCATACGCATATGAGGTAGTTGAGCAAGAAAAAAGCTTTACTGACTAGTAATTAAGGAAATTACAAAGCATATAACTAGGGGTATAATGTATACCACTTAGTTAGGTGCTTTATATTAGACGAAAAAGAGATTAATAATTATTATAAAAAACTCAGTTATTTTTTTGCGTAAATTTACTACAAGGTACTCCAGAGGATTGTTTTACTAGTATGGAAGGTAAATTCAAAGACTTAAAACCATAAATTTTACAACCCTTAGGGAAGGAAGAATCCCAAGTGATATAGTAGTGTATACATTTAATGCAATTTATTTTTTCGTTAACCATAAAAAACTCCTTTAAAAAGATAAGTAAAATTTAATAATAACATATTTTAGTGCATAAAAAATAGATATAGCTTTTTTAAAAAATTATATCTATATGAAAACAGTTAAATTAACTTAGACATCTTAAAAAAATATACTAGCATAGTGACTAGATTTTTTTTAAAAAATGCCTTAACCACCAAGGGTTACATCTTGTTCATTATACCAATTTAAAGCATCTGATAAATGTTCAGGTTTAAAATCGGGCCAAAAGTCATCTATAATATAAAAGTCAGAATATATGGATTGTAGCGGCAAAAAACCACTAAGACGCCTTCGTCCACCCCAACGGATAATTAAATCTACTCTAGAAATTTGATTGGTTTTTACGCAACTAAGTAAAGTACTTCTTTTACTACTTTTGTTTTGGGCAAGATTGCTTAGATCCCATTCCCAACCATAGTTTACGAGAAAATTTAGTTTTATACCACCCTTACCAAATGTTCTACGCGAGGTGTAGGGAAGTAGTTCTTTAGGAAACATAGGTGAGTCACTATTTCCTACTACTAATAATTCAGCATCCTGTGTACTTAGAAGTTTTACTGCATCTACACAAGCTTTAACAAAAGCTTCTCTTTGTAAGGGTGGTCTTTTGGTATTATCGGTCGTAAAGCCATAATAGGTTATTTCTTTTACACCAATCTCCTTACAAAGTTTATACAATGACAAACCTGGATCTAGTCCAAAAGTATATCCTTTGTCTTTTGATAAACCATTATCTACAGACCATCTTCTATTTCCATCGGGAATTATTCCGATATGATTTGGTATTCTCATATTATCACCCTTTAAGTATGAATTTTTACAACTTATAAATCATAGTATATCCATTATTACTACATTAATCCATTAAATTATAAAGTTATTATCTGTATAGCATTATAAGTTATTAAACTTTTTCCTGTATCCACACTTTCTACATAACTCTTCAACGGCTTGTCTTCTAGAAAAGCCATTAAAAATGTTATTAGACCTTTGATTTTCAACTATCTCAGAAAAATTAGTTTCATGAATATTTCCTAAGTTAATAATACCTTCTCCATCAAGGCAGCAAGGTATTACTGTTCCATCTACTAATATGGCTACTTGGTTTCTAAGACCATAACAAAAACCAGGACTATTGTCTTCTTTAGCTAATAAATCTGGCCACTGAAATTCATAATCTTGGTTTAAGTATACTTTATCACATATTTTAATACCCTTACCTGGAACTATTTTCTCCTCGATTTTATATGACAAATTAAAGGCATCCTCAATTATAGAAAGCAAGTCGCTATTTTTCTTAGCACTTAGATTTGTCGTATTATTCTTATTTAAATTCCATAATCTTAGAGAAAATAAAGTATCATTTGCATCTATAGCTTCTTTAACAAAGGAGATAATATCATTTATATAATCAAGCTTGTTAGAAACACCTTCATTGCCATCAAAGCTATGCAAAGAAAAATTAATCTGTCTTAGAGCAGGAGAAAGGATTAGTTTTTTCTTAACCTTATGTATTAGAGTTCCATTAGTGGTTATATTGACCTTAAACCCTCTTTCATAACTTATATGCAAAAATTCACTTAAATTTGGGTGTAAGAGTGGCTCTCCTTTAACGTGGAAATATATATAATCTGTATGAGGTTTTATTTGGTCTAATATTTTAGTGAAAGTTTTTATACTCATAAATTCAGGAGATCTAGATGTCTGTGGGCAAAAATAGCAGGAGAGATTACATATGTTTGTAATTTCTATGTAAAATTTTTTAAACTTTTTCATTTGTTATACTCCAATCATAATTAGAATTTAGGTATAAATGATAAAGGTTTATGTGTTCTGTATTTTAGTTTTTAATTGAGTAATCATAATATACATATACATTGTAGCATATAAAAATTACAAACTAGGATGTATTATAAAAAATACAAGAATACACCTATTCATCTTAATTAGGCTCAGAAAAATGAATAAAATATAATAATGAAGCTAAAAATATATTTAAGATTGAAAAGGAGGAAGGAAATATGGCTTTATTGGGAAATCCATTCGTTGCAAATGTACCAAGACAAATGTCTAATGAAGAGCTTGCACAAGCAATTCGTGCTGACATTGCTGGTGAACTTGAAGCTATCATAGGGTATGAAGCACACGTTATGTCTACAGCTGATGAAAGGGTCAAAAAAGTACTGCATCACATTGCAGATGAAGAAAGAAGGCATGTTGGGGAACTTGAAGAAGTTTTGTATATGTTATCTCCAAATGATTCTCAATTCATTGAGGAAGGTAAACAGAAAATTAAAGAGCAACAATCTCAAAATTTTGAGCAACCAATGAAGTAATTTTACTGTTTAAATAGCTAGTTGAAATATGTTTATTTTAGAGACCAACAACAGCTGATTTTTGCCATCCTTTTGGATGGCATTTTCAATTTTTATTAGAAGTTATAAGTTTGTGGCCACTTGACCCTGCCTTATAGCTTTTTAAAAATAGATTGTAAAACTCATTTACTACTTGAGCGTTTTCAATCTCTCTATTTATTTTTAATACTTCGATTGCAGCTTCTATTGTGCACAAATTACCATTTGAAGCACCTCGTCTTAAATCATATTTGGATTTAAAATTTGGCTCTAATGAAATAATTGGTAATTTTTCCAGATATGGGCTTCTTCTAAATATTTTGCGTGCTTCTTTCCAGGTACCATCTATGATGATAAATACTGGAATCTTTCCTGATTTTTTGTATTCAACTTTCCTGCTTGCTGTTTTATAATTTTCTATAGGGAAAAGTAAGAATGGTTCATATATAGCATTATTTAAATGTGCTACTAATTTTTTAGGTATCTTTGTTCTTTCCCAAAGAAAGATTTCAGTTGAACTTGGATTTATTAATGTTAATATTCTTGCAGTATTAGATGGTCTGTAAAATTCTTTTTCAACGGAAAGAATCCAAAGTTTTGCTTCAGTTTTTATTTTGGGTGCTTTTTCACAAATGCAATTTATAATTGGCAACCCACATTTATTGCAACTAGAATATAAACTAGTTATTTGTTTTACTATGTAATTTGAGTTCATATATCCTCCTAAATTATTTAATGGTATGGTATCTAAATGAAAGAACCCAGTAAAGCCTGCAGTAGGTAATAACTTCTTTGTTAGAGAGTAAACACTAGCAATACAGGTTCGCTGGTATGGATATGAGCAATTATAATAGAAGATATTTAATTGAGCATCCATATAGTATAATTTAAAACACCGGCAAAGGATACCCAAGCAATATATGGAGTCATAAGATAAGATGAAATTTTATCTATTCTATAAAACTCAAAGGTAGTTCTAAGAATAAATACTAATAATAGAAGTAACTCTAAAAAAGCTATTGCATATAGTCTAAATCTGAAAAAAACAATGGGCCAAAGAAAGTTCAAGAATAATTGAATGCAGTATAAAATCAATGCTTTTTTTACATCTTTATCAGATTTACCAGCCATCCAAATTCTATAGGCAGCTACTGCCATTATAAAAAATAGTATTGTCCATACTACAGGAAAAATCCACCCAGGTGGTGAAAAAAATGGTTTATTAAAATTTTTATAGGCTTTTGATGCGGTCATACTTAGAAAAGCACTTGAAAAACCTATGCCTTCTGCGAGTAAAATGCTAATAAAAAGAGCAGTAAAATTTTTTTTAGCCTTCACCTTAAAAATATTAGCCATATTATATCTTCCTTTCTATTATTATTTTTACTATAATTATCAATAAACATATAATATATAATATATTTATTAGATAGTTATTTTATACCAATAAACATTTTGCTAATTAATGAAGCTTGCTATTTTGTTAATTATGGAAGTATACTCAGATATAGCAAAGTATATTGATTCCATTATAATACAATTATTACTAATGACAACATTTATATTAATATGATAAA
>DHIM01000166.1:1858-7220 GCA_002403785.1 Clostridium sp. UBA4746 | reverse complement strand
ACTAATGGGAGCAGGCCAAAACAATTATGATATAAATCAATTTATTAAAATTCATACTGAATCTAAAGATGAAGGTTATAAGTACAATTATAGGATTATTAAGGATTTAAATGGCAACTTTCAAGTTTCAATCGAGAAGATTATAAAAAATCATATAAACGGTGCAAGAATTGGTACATTAATACTAACCTTTGAGGAAGCATTTATTTCAGATATTTGTAAACAGTTAAACATTGGAAACAATGCAGACGTTTTTATAATGAATTCAAAAGGCACTATAGTTTCTAGTAATAATGAAATTAAAATACCTATTAATAAAGAGTATTCAGAAAAAACTCTAATTAAAAAGATTTTAAAAAATGATGAAGAAAAATATAATAGCTTTTCACTAGACATAATGGGTGAAAAACGATTGGTAGCCTACAATAGTATAGAAAATTGTGATTGGTTTATTGTAAGTACTATTCCATATACCTACCTTCATTCGGAATCAAAAGACTTAATGTGGAATATAGTGTTTATTGGATTAATATGTTTGGTATGTGCAGTGCCTGTTTCTTTTATAATATCATCTAGCATATCATCACCATTAATCAAATTAAAAAACATTATGGATGAAGCACAAAGTGGAAAACTTGATGTTAAACTGTCGGATAACAATAGTGATGAAATAGCTGAAATTGCTACAGGATTTAATGATATGATTTCAAGTATAAGACTTCTTATTAAAGATAATATAGATACTCAAAATGAAATAGTATTTAAGTTAGAAGCTGTTACAGAAGCCCGTTCTCAGGAAACTGGTAATCATATTATTAGGGTTGCTTATTATTCAAAACTTATAGCGATGAAGTTAGGCGTTCCTGAAGAAGATGCAGATATATTAAAAATGGCTTCAACGCTTCATGATATCGGAAAAATATCAATTCCGGATCGTGTATTATTAAAGCCAGGCAAACTCACGCAAGAAGAATTTGAAATTATGAAAACTCATACTGTCATAGGATATGATATTTTATCAAATTCTAACAAACCGATTTTGAAAATCGCATCAAAGATTGCCCATGAGCATCATGAAAAATATGATGGTACAGGTTATCCAAGGGGCATAAGTGGTGATGAAATAGGAGTTTATAGCAAAATTGTTGCTTTGGCTGATGTATTTGATGCATTAGGAACAGAACGTGTTTATAAGAAAAAATGGGAATGGAATAAAATAATTGATTATATTAAGGAACAAAGCGGCAAACAATTTGACCCTAGAATTGTAGATATATTTTTGACCAATCTTGATGAAATTAGGGAAATACAGAATAGTTTAAAAGATTAGCAATGATTGTTTATTCGTTTATTGCATATGGATTATGTTGCTAGTAGTTAATCATTAAGATTATCGTCAAGTTTTGACGAAAGCGCAAGGGTGGAAATGGATATAAAATATATTCGACTGGAATGAAAGAAGAATCTATATTTGAGTCAATTATTTAAAATTAAAAAACAGAGTTGAAAGTTTAATGTAGAGGGCACTACAAAAGAATAGAAAGCTTACTCATTTAACTGTACTGATAAGTCGATTTCAAAGATCTTGGAGTTACTTCCACAATAATTAGTAAAATAAGAAAATTAAGTGAGTGTATTACATTGCTTTTTTTTATCAGTTAATATAATATGTTATTGTTGCAAAATATGTATAGATATTTAAAAAAGACAACATAAGGGTGGGCAATAATGAATATTTTTAAGAAAAAATCATTTGATCAGATGCAGGACGGTATACATCAGTCAGGCTTAAAGAAAAACCTTACAGCAAAAGATATAGCAGCTTTAGGTATAGGAGCTGTTGTTGGGGTAGGAATATTTGTTGCAACGGGCACAGGAGCACACATTGCAGGACCAGCAGTTATTATATCTTTTGTATTAGCAGGAATTGTGGCTTGTTTATGTGGACTATGTTATTGCGAACTTGCGACTATGTTTCCTGTGGCTGGGAGTACATATTCTTATGCTTATATAGCATTTGGGGAAATAGTTGCAATGCTAATAGGTTGGTGTTTAACAGCAGAATATTTAGTTGCTTGCAGTGCAATAGCGTCTGGATGGTCTGGGGCGTTTGTAGGAATTTTAAAGACATCAAGTATTAATTTACCACATATTATTACTTCATCACCAAGTAACGGTGGCATAGTAGATTTACCGGCGATACTAATAGTAGTATGTTTAACTACACTTTTGTGTTTTGGGATGAAGGAAAGTTCTAAAATTAACAATATCATTGTCAGCATAAAAATAGCTATAATACTTATTTTTGTAATAGTCGGAGTAGGACATATCAATATAGCAAATTATAAGCCTTTTGCACCATTTGGGTTTAAGGGAATTTTTGCAGCAACTGCATCAATATTCTTTTCATATCTTGGATTTGATGCTATTGCAACTTGTGCTGAAGAAGCTAAAGATCCAAAGAGAGATGTATCTATAGGACTTATTGCATGTTTAGTTGTAGTCAGTATATTATATATTTCTGTTGCATTTGTACTTACTGGAATTGTTCCATATAATGCTATAGATTTACAAAATGCACTTCCGGCAGCACTAAAAAGAATAGGAATAAACTGGGGTTCTATTTTAGTTGGAGTAGGTTGTATAATTGGAATGATATCTACACTTTTAGTTGTGCTTTATGGCCAGGTAAGAATATTTATGGTAATGTCTAGAGATGGATTATTGCCAAAGCTATTCTCAAAGATTCATCATAAATACAAAACTCCATATTTATCAACTATAATAACAGGCACTATTGCAGCAATAATTGCAGGATTTTTACAGTTAGATATTATTGTTCAATTTTTAAGTATTGGAACGCTCTTAGGATTTATAGTTGTAGCCTTAAGTGTAATAGTGCTTAGAAAGAAAATGCCAAATTTCAAGAGAACGTTTAAGTGCCCATTTGTACCAGTTACACCGATTATAGCTATAATTTGCTGCCTACTTTTATTAAGTAGACTTGGATTAAATACTTGGATTGGTTTTGTATTTTGGTTAGCAATTGGTATAATTACTTATATTGTGTACGGAAGAAAACATAGTGTTATTCAAAATGAAAGTGTATCAAAATTGTAAAATATTAACAAATAAGCTTACCATTTATGAGAAAATGGTAAGCTTATTTATTGTCCTATAGTAAATCTAATATTAAAGATTTGTACTAATTCTAAAAAAACTGATTATTAAAATAGAATACCTTACATATTTTGAATATCTTCTTTTTCAATATCAATTATTTCTGCATCAGTATTACTTTCTATAAAAGTTATAATATGTTCCATTGTAGAATCCAGTTGTGATGAAGTTCCACATATTCCTGCAATCCCTATAACTATTGTTTGATGAATATCCTGGTCATCAATTTCTGCAACAGATATGTTAAACTTATTTTTTAGTTTCTGAATTATACTTTTTACAACCATTCTCTTTTCTTTTAATGAGTGTGACCATGATGCTCTTAGGGTTACTTTCATAAGTAAAATTTTCAAATGCTATTCACCGCCAATTTACTAAAAATATAATTTAGTTTCAATTCTTCTGTCATAGTCTGACCAATTACCAGGTTCTGTTTTATCCTTTATTTGAGAGATTTTATTCATAGTAGCATCTGTGGAATCAGCAAAATTGACTATAAACGATTCTTCCATTCTCATTCCTCTTGGAGAACCAAATTCAGGCTTTCCATGATGTTGAACTATGCATCCCTTTATCCTAGTAATAAAATCCTCTGAATAAAGTGCTTTCTTTTCTCTAACAGCATTATCTATTAACTCTACTCCAATAACAATATGACCTTCCATTTCTCCTCTAAGGGTATATTTAAAAGGGCCATCATAATATAATTCATACACCTTCCCAATATCATGAAGTTTTGCTGAAAGTAATGCTATTTCTGTTCGTTTGCATTCATATCTTTCACAAAGCATTGCAGTTAAATACATAACATTTAGAGTATGTTCTGCAAGACCACCTATGTAATTATGATGCATAGATACTCCACCTATTCCTCTTTTAAATTTATCTAAGAATACTTCATTCTTAAAGAAATAGTCGTTCATTGCCTTACCTTCACTTGAAATGATATACTTATTAGTTAGGGCGTCCATTTCCTCCATAATCTCTTCAATAGGTCTCTTTACAGTTGGTAGATAGTCTGAGAGAGTATAATCTGAAATAAATTCATATTTTTTAACATCTAGATTTCTATCTTTAAATCCTTCAACCGCGATTACTCTTCCTTCTTTAATATCACCCTTTTTACAAGGTATGTTAGCTTTTATTTCTCCACTTTTATCTACTAATATGCAGACAACCTTAGAAGGATCTTTGACTAATATTTTCATTACCATCAATGACATTTTTATATTAGTGCCACTTTTTATATCACATATAAAATCTTTTTTTGTAATCATATCTTCCTCCAAATTAAATTTATTTCTCAAATGTAGTATGTGTAATTAAGGAAACATTACACATACATTTAAATACCTTAACACATAGCCTAAGCAAGTACAAGTCCCATATTGATTTAAGAGCTCAATGCTACTTAACACATAAAACAAATAGAATTAGTTCTTTAAAATAGGGTTTAAATATTAGAGTTAGTTGCGGATGTAATAAAGAGCCATAGTGATATAATATAAGTAGGTAAATGCATTGAAAGAAATAGAAAGTGAAATGCTAATATATAGATTTAAAAATGAGAATGATAATAACCTTTATAAACTAGTATTTAAAATCTGAAAGCAGTGAATATTTTGGATGAGATAAAAGTTATTAGTAGTTATAATGATGGAGTATCTTAAATTTGAACACACTGCTTAATATAAAAGGAGAAAAATAAAAATGAAGATAATTATGTATAGTGCAAGAGAAGAAGAATGTATTATGTCAAATGAGTGGGGTAAAAAGCATGGAATAGAAATTAAAAACATTTTTGAACCTCTATCTTTAGATAATATTGATTTAGTAAAAGGGTTTGATGGACTTTGCCTTTGTCAAACAAAACAAGTAGATAAAAGAATTTATAAAGAATTGAATTCTAGGGGAATAACACAAATAGCATCACGTACAGCAGGAGTTGATATGTTCGATATAAAAGAGGCAACAAAATATGGCTTAACTATTACAAATGTGCCAGTTTATTCACCAAATGCAATTGCTGAATATGCTGTAACGGCTTCTCTTAATATTACACGTCATGTGTTGCGAATTGGAGATGCAATGAAACGACAGGATTATCGCTGGACAAAAGATATTTTATCTAAAGAGATAAGATCTATGACTGTTGCAATTATTGGAACAGGTAGAATTGGAT
>DHIM01000166.1:583-1682 GCA_002403785.1 Clostridium sp. UBA4746 | reverse complement strand
TTGGAACAGGTAGAATTGGATGTATTGCAGCAAGAATTTTTAAAGCTTTTGGTGCAAAAGTTGTAGGATTTGATTTATACCCAAATGAAGCAGTTAAGGATTGTATAGAATATGTAGACACACTTGATGAAACTGTTAAACAAGCAGATTTAATTTCATTGCATATGCCAGCTACAAAAGATAATTACCATTTATTTAACAAAACGTTGTTTGATAAGATGAAAGATGGCGTATTTTTCGTTAATACAGCTAGAGGTACAATTGTTGATACAAAAGCATTAATAGAAGCATTAAACAGTGGTAAAGTTGCAGCTGCAGCTTTGGACACGTATGAAAACGAAGGTAATTACTATACAAACAATTTCTCAGGTAAAGAAATTGAAGATGAGATATTAAAAGAACTTACAAGACGTGACGATGTATTGATTACACCACACACAGCGTTTTATACCGAAACGGCCGTTCGAGCTTTGGTTGAAGGTGGTTTAGATGGGGTTTACGATGTTATAGAAAACGGAACAAGTGAAAATAAAGTAAATTAACTTACAAAGAAGGTCACTCTAGTGCCTACTAAGATGCAGAGTATCTAAACAAAAAAAATAGTACATAATAATATTATTGTAAGTACTTTTTTATTAGAACGAGTATATTAAGGTTTTAAATAGTTAAAACTAGCTAAGTAAATATGGCAATAGATTTTATTGAATTACTATCCATTAACAAGAAAATAGAGCTGAAGGAATATAACAATTCAAGGATATTATCTAACATTATCTAGCTCATTAAAATATAAGGAGGATTTTCAATGAATAAATTCCAGAAAAAAGTAGAAGATGTAATGGAATCAATAGAAGAATCAAATTCCTTTAAATGCGAAACAAGAAGTGATTTTAAAAGAGTAGCAAAAGCTTTAGTTGAAACAAATGGAACTATACCTGATTTTAAAAAGTATGATTTAGATTCAAAACATTGGAAGAGTGCTGAAAAATTTCTTTAAACCTGTTTTATTAAGAAGTTATTAGTTGTAATATATGTTTCTAAACAGAACAGTGACTACTAAATTAGAGATTGTAATATTATCCATATAAAGAGATAAGTT
>DHIM01000166.1:0-445 GCA_002403785.1 Clostridium sp. UBA4746 | reverse complement strand
AACTTATCTCTTTATATGGATAAAACTAAACTGCTAGTGCTGTTGCATTCATAAAATAGGTTATTTAATTTACAAAAGTGATTTTAGTAATAAAAGGTCTCTTAATAATAGGCATAAAATTTATTTTAAAAGGATGATTTTAATGGTTAAATCAAAAAGGAATTTTTTTATTGTTATGATTATGATTTTTTTTACTGCTTTTACAAGCTGTAAAACTAATGAAATTACTAGGACTACTAAAAAAACCGAAAATCAAAAAAAACCTCTATTAGCTAGTAATCATAAATTTAGTAATATACCGGATTTAAAAGTACCCAAAGATAATATAAATATTAATTTTGAGGGAAAGCCACTAAAGTTAATATCATCAATATATAATGATAAAAATAGATTATATCTTCCATTTTCTGAACTCATTGATAAGCTTGATGGTAAGATATTATAT
>DHIM01000242.1:7037-8606 GCA_002403785.1 Clostridium sp. UBA4746 | reverse complement strand
CCGGTGCCTTAAACCAACTCGACCATCCCTCCATATACTAACAACAGGATTTATTATATCAGCATAAATATACTCTGTCAACATATATATAGTTTGTTGTTATGATTTTAAATTATCTATTTTATATAAGTTATTAGTTAATGAACAACTTAATATTAATTATTAAAGTTGTTCATTTATTATTATTGTTATATAGAGTTAATAAGTAACTAACTTATTTTGAAATTGATTTATGTCCTCCCATATACTTTAATAAAACTTTAGGAATAGTTACTGATCCATCTTCATTTTGGTAATTTTCAAGTACTGCAGCTAAAGCTCTTCCCACAGCTACTCCCGATCCATTAAGTGTATGGATATATTTAGCTTTATCCTTTTTGTCATCCTTATACCTGATATTGGCACGCCTTGCTTGGAAGTCTTCGAAATTACTACAGCTTGAGATTTCAACATACTTGTCATAACTTGGCATCCAAACCTCAATATCATATTTAAATGATGCCGTAAAGCCTAAATCTCCTTTGCATATTTTAACTATTCTGTAAGGTAGTTCAAGTCCTTGTAATACTGATTCTGCATCCGCAAGTAATTTTTCAAGTTCTGCATAAGAATCCTCAGGTTTTGTAAATTTAAGCAATTCTACTTTATTGAACTGATGTTGCCTTATAAGTCCTCTAGTGTCTCTTCCTGCTGAACCCGCTTCTTGTCTAAAACACGCACTATATGCTACATGCTTTATAGGAAGATCTTGACCATTTAATATCTCATCTCTATAAATATTTGTAACTGGTACCTCTGCAGTAGGTATTAAGAAATAGTCCGTATTTGCCACTTTAAAAGCATCTTCTTCAAACTTAGGTAATTGACCAGTGCCAATCATACTTTGCCTATTAACCATATATGGGGGCAATATTTCAGTATATCCATTGTTATCTACATGAAGATCTAAAAAATAGCTTATTAGTGCTCTTTCAAGTCTTGCTCCGAGACCCTTGTACACTGTAAATCTTGAGCCCGTAATCTTTCCACCTCTTTCAAAATCTAAAATATCATTATCTACTCCCAGATCCCAATGTGCTTTAGTTCCAAAATCGAATTTTTTTGGCTCTCCCCATTTTTTTACTTCAACATTATCTTCTTCTGTATCGCCTTCTGGAACATTTTCATTAGGTATATTAGGAATACTTAGCATAATATTTTTAATCTTTTCATCTACATCAGATAACTCGATATCAAAATTTTTAATTTCTTCTGAAAGTTTTTTCATTTGTAACATAATTTCTTCTACACTTTCTCCACTTTTTTTAAGCTTTGGTATAAGTGCAGATTCAGTATTCCTTCTATTTTTTAATTCTTCAACCTCCATTAAAATATCTCTTCTTCTCTTATCAAAAGTTACAACCTCATCAATTAATGATAACTTAAAGTTTTCACCTCTATTTTTCATTAATCTTTTAATCTCTTCTGGATTATTTCTTATTCTTTTTAGATCTAACATAACTATTCCTCCTTAGATAATTTAACAATACTCCATTAATTAAGTTATTTTATTAAATAAATACGTTTATT
>DHIM01000242.1:2343-6916 GCA_002403785.1 Clostridium sp. UBA4746 | reverse complement strand
TATTAAATAAATACGTTTATTAATTATTTAATTCAATATTTTTTGTACAAATAATATCAACTCCAGTATTAAGTACATTTTTACATACTACGTCTCCTATTTTTATAGGTGGACCTACGTGTATTCTACTTAATGCTTTTGAGCATTCAATCCATATCCCCTTATTAAGAGGTTTACTACTTTTCACTGGAACTACCTTACATATGTCAGAACCTTTTATTCTAACTAAAGTTGTTAATATATCTTCATGTTCTTTGTAATTACAATTAGTTTCTTCTATCAAATAATTCATCCCCTACATACTATCAAATTCTTTTATTCTATATAAAACAATATTAGAATTCTTTGAGTCCTTAGCTATCTCTGTCATTTTTTTATTGGTTTCTCTTGCTAAAATGGAAACAACTTTATTTAAGCAATGCGCACCTTGACAATTTCCAAATGCGGCACCTGTTCTTCTTTTAACCCCTTCTACCGTTCGTGCACCTAAAGGTCTCCTTATAGCATCCACTATTTCACCTTCAGTTACTTTTTCACATCCACATATTATTTTACCATATTTTTTATCTAACGTAATAATTCTTTTTCGCTCCTCGTCACACAGTTCTCTAAACTTATAATACTCTCTCCTCTTATCATTAAAATCTTTTTTGAGCGTACATTTCATCTTGCTCACTACACTCTCACATACAATATTTGCTATAGCAGGTGTCATAGTTACTTGTCCATAGTGTTTCCCTTTAATTTGAATAAGTCCGTCATCTATGCCACTATCATCAATTACCATAGGCTCTTCAAAAAAAGGCCAATCTAAAAACATTTTAACATCCATATCATCTACACTACTTGTTATCTTAGATACTCTATTTACTACCTCATTATAACTAACATTCTCTCTTGTACTAATAGCAGCTACTGTATCCCCTTCCATTGTTGGAAGTGTGTACGTTCTTTCACCTTTAGAATTAATTATAAATAATGCATGAGAAAATTTGGCCCTTTCATTATTATCTAAAAGTATGTATTTCAATATTCGCTCATTATTATTTAATTCAATTTTCTTTTCATTTACTATACTGTAATTTTCTGAAGGAGTTGTATTAATTACCAATTTGCTAGTAAATTTGTTTTTATTAGTAATAACTCTAAAACCTTTTGATATCTCTTGAATATCCATTACTTCCTCTTCTAATTTGAATTTTACTCCATTATCAAAGGCTACTTCTCCATAAGATAATGCTAAATCAAAGGGACAAATGACACCTGTATTTTTAGAATATAATCCTTTTTTTATATCTACATTTAGATTTGGTTCCATTTCGTATATGTATTCTGGTTCTAAAATAGATACATCTTTAATTCCTCTTTCTATTGCTCTATTATATATTTTTGTAATTACCCTTACTTCTTCATCGGTTTGAGCAATAATTAGAGAACCACACCTTTTAAATGGAACATTAAATTTAGCACTTATAATGTCCATCATCTTGTTTCCCATACGTTCAAGCTTAGCATTTAAGGTATCTTCACTTTCAACGCCATTATACACCATAGCAGTATTTATTAATGCTACATCGTCTGCTATATCATAGTCTTTTTCAATAACAGCTATGTTAAGATTATATTTTGAGATCTCATAAGCAACTGCACATCCTATTAGACCTCCACCCAAAATAAGTACATCATAATCCATTGTAAACCTCCAGCGTAAAATAAAACTATTTTAACTTAATATTATTATTATATCCTTTTTTCGAACACGCGACGCAATTTAATGAATTTATTTAAATAATTTCATTAAAAAAAGAAGAACAGTAATGTATTCCTCTTTTTATCTACCTTTAAATAATAATTAGAACCCTTCAAATTAATTCTTATACTTATATTGTAACCAAAAAATCTTTAATTTGAACATTATTCATATTGAATTATTGTTTTAAACACGTTTTACTTACTTATTTTATTTAATATATCACCCAGTTGCTTTATAAATACCTCATATTCAGCAGATTGACCATTTTTTTGAGCTACTAATGCCTTATTGTATAAATCTTTAGCAACTCTTATATTACTAAGTAATTTTGCATCTATAATGGTATTATCTGCAGGTTTTGATATATTATCTTTATCAGTATAATTAAATATTTGCTTTAATGCTGACTCTATATTATCATCTAAAATTATTTTATCACCATAAGATACTATAACTTTTTTCATCTCTGGTATGCTTTTTTCACCTGTAGCTCTCAAATACATAGGTGCTACATACAGCAAAGATTTTTTAATTGGGATAATTGACGTTTCTCCAAATTCAACTTGTGAACCTTGCGTATTCCAGAGTGATAACTGCTTTGATATTATGGTATCCTGATTTATTTTTTGTTTAAATAATACTGGACTATACACCGTCTGCTTTGGAGGTAATCTATATAAAACCATTTTTCCATAATTATCTCCATCCATCCTTGCCCCAAATAAAGATACCATATTATCTCGCCCTTTAGTGTTGAAGTATTCAAGCAAAATCATTTCCTCCTTGCTCTTATTTGGTAATTTCATCATTAAGTAAGAGGCTTCATTTTTACCATCAACTTTCTCTTGATTAGATGCTATAGACCATACATCGTCTCCGCTATAAAATACTCCAGGATCAGTTATATGGTATTTTCCAAGTACATTACATTGCAAACTAAATAATCCTTCTGGATATCTAAAATGCTCTTTTATACCACTGGGAATTGACTCTGAATTCTTGAATAATTTTGGAAAAATCTTTGAATAGCTATTTGCTATAGGGTCACTCTTATCAACTATATAAAATTGAGGGTCTCCATTTACCGCATCAATAACAACTTTAATTGAATTCCTAATGTAATTCACACCATCATGTGGCTGTGAAAAAGGATATCTATTTGAAGTTGTATATGCATCTAAAATCCAATATAACTTCCCCCCATTTATTACAATGTATGGATCACTATCATAAGTTAAAAATGGTGCAATTTTTTTTACTCTTTGAACTACATTTCTATTAATTAATATCTTACTATTAGAAGTTATATCATTGGATAATAAAAAATTAATGTCTTGTTTATTTATTGCAAACAAAAGTCTATTTGCTAAATTCATATTTATACCCGCTTTTCCCTCATAACTACTCATTTGGTTTTCTCCACCCTTAGGGTAATCTAACTCTCCAACTTTTGTATTAACTATACTATAATCATTAGTGCTTTCACCAAAATATATTCTAGGATCATTTAATTTTATGTTTGTTTTATTCTCAAGTGGCATATTGTTAATAACAAAATTCGGTTGACCTTCACTGGTTACTGAATTTACTTTACTCATAACCACACCATATCCATGAGTATACACTAAATGTCTATTTTGCCAAGTATTTGAGTTATCCTTTAGTGAATTTAAATCAATTTCCCTTGGCGCAATAAATACTTGATTATATTTTCCATTTATATTGTATCTATCTATATCTATATCATTAAATCCATAATAAAATCTCAAATATTGAAATTGATTATAAAATTCTAATGCTGGTTTATAAGAGTTGATTTTTATATTATCAATAGTATCTTTGTTTGAACTAATGTCCTCTTTAGTTAAGTCATTTTTTATTTCAAAGGGAACTTCTTCTATACTATCAACATTAAAAGCTTTTCTAGTACTATCTATATTGTATTGAATATACGGTTTTTCTAAGGTTTTTTCATTTGATTGAACTTCAAATTTTTGTACTGCAGTTGATGTTATGTGTTCTCCAAGAATCAATGCAACAATTACAATTATAGATACAATCATAAGCTTCTTTTTATATGTTAATAGACTTATGAATGTGATGATAGCTGCAACTAAAGATGCTAATGCTATTATTTGATAAAACTTTAAGGTTACATATACATCTGTATAGCTTGCTCCAAAAACTAATCCTCTTGGTGAGTATACCAAATCCCAAGATTTTATTAAGTATCCCAAAGATACTAGCAATAATATCAATGAAGCTATGATAGCAAGCTGTCTCCTAGCGAATCTAGTTATTCCACTACTAAAATTTCTAATATTTTTAAATATGGAAAAATTATTTCCTTTATTGAGATGCAATATATAATCCCTTATTGTTAGTATAATATATATTATTATACTGACAATTACCAAACCAATTAAAATCGTTATAAATGTTTTATATATTGATTCTATTAATGGAAGTTTAAATATAAAAAATGAAATGTCTTTTTTAAATAATGGGTCTAGGATGTTAAAATTTGTAGCATTAGTGAACTGTAAGATCATATACCAATATTTAGAAGCAAATCTAAAAGAAATTATAAAAGAAATTATAATATTTATTAAAATACTAACTTTACGTACTAATTTTTCTCTGTCTTTATTAACTTCAACAACCTTTTTCAATCTTAAAATTCTACTTTTAAATGTTTTATAGTACGTCCATAATGATATATAACTTACTATAAATACAGGTACCATTAACTTTAAAATTGCTTTTAATTTAGTGAAATATACTGACAAATAGCCTACTTCCTTAAACCATTGTATATTA
>DHIM01000242.1:353-2211 GCA_002403785.1 Clostridium sp. UBA4746 | reverse complement strand
CCCTTAAACCATTGTATATTTATCGCTAGATTAACTATATTACCTAAGAAAGCTATCATTACTATTATTATTAAAATAGTAATAGTTATTGTCTTTTTTCTTTTCGTAATACTCACCTCTTATCTAATTTTAGCAATTTACCTAAACTTGAATATTTTGTTTCAATTGCACCAACTGGGCATAATTCCTGACAACAAAAACACCTAATACATTCATGCATATTCCATTTAGGATTTGATATGTCCCCATTAGGTACCATCTCAATTACTGCTGGTTTTTCCGGACAAACCTGCGCACACCTACCACATCCTATACATTTTTCTTTAATTAGTGTTGGATTTGGCGCTATCATTCCTCTTAAAAAATTAGTCACTCCTGGGCTTATAAAATAAAAATTGCCTCCCTTTCTACATAACTTAAAATCCTTTACTTTCATAGATTCTAAGTCTTCACCAAGTATGTTTATATCTCGCGCAAGTACAGCTCCCCATTTACTTTCATACGCCTCTTTTAATACAGGTGTATCAAGAGGGTTATCATAACCTATAATCCTAACAGCAGTTGAATCCACAGCTGTTAAACTTTGTCCCATAATTAAGGTATTTAATTTATATGATTGTCCATTTTTAGGTCCATTCCCTTCCATAGCAATTATACCGTCTAAAATAGCAAAATTAGTCCCAACAACAGTATTCAGATCCAAAAGCATTTTGCAGAAATTATTTGCATCAGGCATTCTTGTATGCCAAGTTGCCTTTTGTGTTCCTGGTATGCACCCAAATTGATTTTTTATAGCACCTGTATAAAAGGCCATAGCATGTGTTTTAAGTTTTGGTAACGATATAACAACATCCGCTTCATAAGCAGCTTTAGAAATATTCCAAGATTTACATAAAATAGAGTTATCTAATCTAACATGTACTGACTCTTTAAAATCCTCAAAATTAACTCCATATTTATCAGCAACCTCCATAAGGCCAGATTTTTCTGCTGCTTTTCTTGAATCTCCAAAACCAGGAGAATCACCAAAACTAATATTATTAGAATATTCCTTAATAATTCTAATTACAGCTTCAAAAACAGCATAATGAGTTACTACTGGAGATTCTTTATTTTCAACACTTAACATATTAGGCTTTAAAAGAACTTTACTATCCTTCGGTATTATCTTTTTTAAAAACTCATCTCCACCTAGTAAATCAAAACCATCTCGCAACTTTCGTTCTATCAATTCAACATCATATTCCATACATTTTAAAAGTGCAATATCTTCCATAATAACTACTCCTTTAACTTTTAACTGTAATAATAGTAACTTGAGAATTATTTAATCAGATATTAAATAATTCTTATCTTTTAATTCTTTTATAATAGCTTCTATAATTTCTTCATTATCTGCTCTTACAGTATGTAAATGTATACCTTTAGTTAAAGATGATAACGGCTCAGCACTAGAGTCTTTAAATTTTTTTGTAAATTCTTCAATGTCCACAATAGTTTTTATCATTAGCATTGCTCTTATTTCACCATATAAAGAATGTTCTACTGTTACATCCTCTACTATTCCTCCAAATTTAACAATACATTCAAGCTCATTATACATATCTTCTCTTCTATGTGATACTGCTATTACTCTCCTTACATAATTACTTTCTTCATTAGGTATTAAATAGCCTTCTGGTGTGGCAATTACATTTATTCCTTCTGCTCTTATAATTGCGATATCTTTTACTATAACTTGTCTTGTAACACCTAATTGTTCTGCTAAAAACTGACCCTTATATGTAACATTATTTTGAGTCAATAAATCTTTAATATATTCTCTTCTTTCCTTTGAATTCATTTTATCCTCCTATTA
>DHIM01000242.1:0-252 GCA_002403785.1 Clostridium sp. UBA4746 | reverse complement strand
CATTTTATCCTCCTATTATTTGTATTTAATTATATTCTATCACTCTTTATATATTAAAAGAAATATTTCCATTATATAAATAAGTTAAAAATAAAAAGAAACTATCTACTAGCTTCTTAATTTTTATCATCACATTCTTTTAATAAATCTAATTCTATATCCCCTACTATATTATTGCTATGATGATTTTTTACTAAAAATAAAAATCTATCATTGTATCCATATTTTTTTAATAAATGATATCCTATAACT
>DHIM01000320.1:19147-19759 GCA_002403785.1 Clostridium sp. UBA4746 | reverse complement strand
CCTTCTAGAGCCTGGTTTAAATACTTTAGTTCCATTTCTTTAGCACCTTCTGTTTCTAGTAGTCTATACATCCAGGCGAGCTTAATACAATTAATTGCCTTCTTACTTGATTTTGCATTGATTATGACATAACTTAAGAGTGACAACTTATACCTTTCAATAGCAATATTAACATCGTAAATTTCTGGATATAGTCTTCCGTGCCATTTTGGAGTAATCAATTTTTGTATTTGTTCTATTTCTATATTTCTTAGATTATAAAAATCCGTTTTCATAGCTGCATAACCGCAAGAATTACAAACCCAAACATCATAGAAATAAGGATTAATTAAAGAATATCTAATAAAAAAATCACTGTCTTTCTTTACCATTCTGTATGCCGAAGATTTTACGGTGGTAGCATTAAATATATTGTTGCATACCGGGCAGGTAACTTTAGTACTATATACAAGAGATTTTTCCTTGTTCTCTTTTTTCTTCTCATTTACAGTTTCAGTTTCTTTATTATAGTTCTTAACAGCGTCAGCGATTTCAAAAACTATATTTTCTTCATCAGAAAATATTTTTTTATCCATTTAATCACCTCTAAATAAGATTTAATGTGGTATGATT
>DHIM01000320.1:18311-19000 GCA_002403785.1 Clostridium sp. UBA4746 | reverse complement strand
TTATTTTACTTAATTAATTGCTTTTATATTAATTAAGTAGTAAATTAATTATAACAGAAATTTAATACAATTATAATATCAATATATATGATGAACCAAAATTTTCTAGAAGTTTATTAAGAATATTTAAATGATATGAAATTTTATGTAAAGGACTGAGTATATGGCAATAAGAGAGTGGAAAAGATTTTTAATTCCTTATGAACAGGGTGTAGAAGAGTTAAAAGTGAAATTTAGAAGTATAAGGAGAGAATATAGACGCAAAAATGATTATTCACCTATAGAATTTGTTACAGGAAGAGTTAAAGAAATATCTAGTATTCTTGAGAAGGCTAATAAATTCTGTATTCCTCTGGAAAGAATTGAATTTGAAATGGAGGACATTGCTGGTATAAGAATAATGTGTCAGTTTGTAGATGACATTGATAAGGTTGTAAATTTAATTCGTGAAAGACTTGATATGCAGATAGTTTATGAAAAAGACTATGTTGCAAATGTAAAAGGTAGTGGGTATAGAAGTTATCATATGATTATAAAGTATCCTGTTAACCTAGCTGCTGGGCAAACTGAAATATTAGCAGAATTTCAAATTAGAACATTGGCAATGAATTTTTGGGCCACAGTAGAACATTCTCTAAATTATAAATATAAGCATGACATCCCTGAGTATATAAGGGAAAAACTTAAAA
>DHIM01000320.1:13987-18214 GCA_002403785.1 Clostridium sp. UBA4746 | reverse complement strand
GTGTATAAGAGACAGGATGTGTATAAGAGACAGGTATATAAGGGAAAAACTTAAAAATGCTGCAGATGCCGCTTTTCAGTTGGATGAACAAATGCTTGAGATCAAAGATGAGATTAAAGATGCACAGAAATTGTTTGAGGTAAAATCTAATCTGGTATCGGATATAATGAATAATATCCTTATGCTCTCCTCTCTTGGAAAATTAATGGATGCAACTAGGTATAGAGAACAATTAAACAAGTTATTAGAAGAAGGAGAGGTTTTTGAGCTTAGCAGTTTACTTCGCGCAACTCAAAAAACCTTAGATATGTATGGAGCTTGATAAATTAAATTTAAAAAGAAGAGTAGAGCGTGAAAACTAAGACGCTCTACTCTTCTTTTATAATAACAAATTTCTTGATTGTCAAATGTACTAATTGTGAGTAGTTTTTATTAAGAAGCTACAATATTAACTAATCGTCCTTTAATTACAATAACCTTGCGTATAGTTTTGCCTTCTAGGGCAGCAATAACAAATTCATCATTAAGAGAAATCTCTTTTATACTTTGTTCATTTAAATCTTGCGCTATGGTTATTCTAGATTTAATTTTACCATTTATTTGAATAGCTATTTCTACTTCATCTTTAATAAGAGCTTTAGCATCAAATATAGGCCAACTTTGATTAAATATAGAGTAATCCATACCTAAGGTTTCCCATTTTTCTTCTGCAAAATGAGGAGCAAAGGGAGCTAAAAGCTTAAGATAATCCACTAGCACTTCTTTTAAGAATTTACCGTTTATATCTTCTTCATTAATATATTTTAATACCGCGTTTGTAAGTTCCATAAGTCTTGCAATAGCTGTATTAAATTGAAGTTTTTCTGCATCTTCGGTAACACCTTTTATTGCGAAATTTCTCCAGTAGTTTAATTCTTTTTCAGATTCTCCAAGGGTGATCTTATTAGTAGTTTCTTTTGAAATCTCGTTACTTCCAGTGTCAATTGCTCTTTCAATTCTATCAACGAATCTTCCGATAGCTTTTATACCATCATCGCTCCAAGCACCACCATCAACATAACCAAAACCAAACATTAGGTACATTCTAAATACATCTGCTCCAAACTCCTTTATATACTGGTCTGGTGAAATCGTATTTCCTTTTGATTTACTCATTTTCACTCCATCTGGTCCTAAAATTAAACCTTGATGGGTAAGAGATAAGAATGGTTCATCAAAGTCTAAATATCCCATATCACGAAGAGCTTTTGTGATAAATCTTGAATAAAGCAGGTGACCACATGCATGTTCAGGCCCGCCTACATATTTATCTACAGGAAGCATTTTGTTTACTAGGTCCTTATCAAAAACTTTTTCACTATTTTTGTTATCTACATATCTAAATTGGTAGAAAGAAGAACAAACGAAGGTATCTAAAGTATCAGCTTCTCTATGGGCTGAGCTGCCACAAATTGGGCAAGGTACGTTAATAAAATCATCACATTTTGCGAGTGGTGATTCTCCGTCTGGTGTAAATTCTACGTTATAAGGTAATTCTACAGGAAGTTGATCCTCAGGTACAGGGACAGTTCCACATTTATCACAATGAATTATTGGAATGGGAGCTCCCCAATATCTTTGCCTTGAAACTAACCAATCACGAAGTCTGTAGTTTATTTTGCCTGAACCTAGACTCATGCTTTCTAATTTCCTAACTATTGCTTCTTTTCCGTCATTTGTAGATAAACCATTAAACTCTTTACTATTTACCATTTTACCATGTTCAGTATAAGGAAGGTTTTCTTCATTTTCATCAGTATTTTTAAACCCAACAATTACTCTTTCTATAGGCAATTTGTATTTAGTAGCGAAGGCGAAATCTCTATCATCATGAGCGGGAACAGCCATTACTGCACCAGTACCATAAGTGTTTAGCACGTAGTCTGCAACCCAAATCGGAACTTTGCGTTTATTTATGGGATTAATAGCATAAGAACCTGTAAATACACCGGTCTTATCTCTTGTAATAGATTGTCTTTCTATATCAGTTTGTTTTCTAGCTTCATATTTATAAGCTTCAACAGCATCCTTATTTTCATCTTTAGTGAGAATATCTACAAGATCATTTTCAGGAGCTATAACTACATATGAGACACCAAATAAAGTATCTACTCTTGTAGTGAATACACTAAAGTCTATATCAGAATCCGATACTTTAAATATAACATCAGCACCAGTGGATTTTCCTATCCAATGTTTTTGCATTGCTTTAGTTTTTTCAGGCCAATCCAATGTGTCAAGCTTCTCTAGAAGTTCCTCAGCGTAGTCAGTAATTTTTAGGAACCATTGGGTTAAATTCTTTTTAGTAACCTCAGTGCCACATCTTTCACAAAAACCATCTACTACTTGTTCATTTGCGAGTACTGTATTGCAACTGGGGCACCAATTTACAGGTGCTTTTTTCCTGTAAGCAAGACCTTTTTCGAATAGTTTTAAGAACAACCATTGAGTCCATTTATAATAATCTGGGCGACATGTAACAACTTCATGATCCCAATTAAACATTGCTCCCATTGCTTTTAATTGCTTTTTCATATTAATAATGTTTTGTTTTGTTGAATCCTTTGGATGTACCCCTGTTTTTATTGCGTAGTTTTCAGCAGGCAGCCCAAATGCATCAAAACCCATTGGCTCAAATACATTATAACCCTGCATTTTTTTCATCCTAGCCCAAGAATCTACAGGGCCATAGTTAAACCAATGTCCTGCATGTAATTGGCTTCCTGATGGGTATGAGAACATTTCAAGTACGTATAGTTTTTTATCTATTTTATTTTCATCAAATTTGTATAGATTAGTATCTTCCCATTTTTGTTGCCATTTTTCATCGATGGTTGTATTGTATTTTGCCATTGATACTTCGCCTCCGTATTCTTTAAAGTCAGTAAATAATAGTTTATTTTTATATATTAGTCATCACCTAAGGTGCTGCAATATTCATATGTAATAATATGTTAAGTAAAAAACAAAAAACCTTCATCTCAAGAAAGAGACGAAAGTAATATTCCGCGGTACCACTCTAGTTAGGCATTATACCTCACTTACAAATATAACGGTTTTAACCGTACTTGTTTTTTTACAAGTAAGCTCTACTTATAGTAAGTTTTTACTTACGGTAAGCTCATAGGCAAGTTCATATTATATCACTACTACTTCGCACCGGGCAGCAGCTCTCTTAAGTGATATTAATACTAATACTCCTAATTGAAGCTAGTTATTATTGTAGTCTTTGTTTATTATAGGATTATTATCCATTATAATTTAAATAAATTAATGTGTCAAGACTATGCACTAGGTCTATAACATAGTTATACGACCTTCATGGTTCTTATTTCAATTGCTTAAGAAGATTTTTATTTGCATAGGCGATAAAAGAAGTAATCG
Organism: Clostridium sp. UBA4746; assembly: GCA_002403785.1. Lineage (GTDB taxonomy): Bacteria > Bacillota > Clostridia > Clostridiales > Clostridiaceae > Clostridium_AD. The sequence continues at coordinate 14,791 of DHIM01000320.1, read as the reverse complement.
CATAGTCATATATTACGAAGACAATTTCCATAGCAAGTATTAACAAATATATATTTATGTTAGGAATTTTTAATAATACAAATTTATATGCTGTTATTATTATGGCGGAAGTTACATTAAAATACAATAATTTTAATATAATTTCTAGAGGAATATTTCTTAATTTTTCTATATAATATTTTGCAAAACCATAGGAGCCAAAAATTAATATATAAGCTATGCTTATGATTTTTGAAGGTATTATAAAAAAACTAAGCAAGGAAACAGCACTGTATACTACAATAGTGTTTTTTATTCCAGTAATCATAATGGAAAGAGGAATAATGCAAGAAGCTATTCCTAATATAAATAATTTATTTGTAGGGAAAATTGAAGAAAGATATAGTAATATTAAACTAAGTGCTGCAAATATACCACCCTTAGCAATATGGTTAGATTTCATAAAATCATCTCCTAAATTAATATAATTAGCAACAGGAAATAAGATCTCCGCCTAAACATTCGCAAATAGTATCTGCACACCATAAGTTAAGGCACATATTACCCATGCCTGAATCATTTCCACGCCTACCATAATAGTTATCTCTATAATTTGAAGTACGAGTATTTAGCTCATTAAAGCTACGTCTGTATTCCATATTATTAGGATCCTGCGTACATGCTCTGCTAATAAAATTATAAGCACTATCATGCCAACCTTTTTTGAGGTGAACCATTCCCATTAAAAAATTCCACTCAGCAGTTTTTGTATTCATGGAATTTAGTTTCTGCTCAGCGGAGGGAACATTTCCACTATTTAAATCG
>DHIM01000320.1:2887-13892 GCA_002403785.1 Clostridium sp. UBA4746 | reverse complement strand
ATTTAAATCCATCCTAACAGATTGATATATATTGCTATTAGTATAGTCATCATTTGACGTAGAGCCAGAATTACTTTGAGAATTATAACCGCTTGATGAACCGTTATTATTAGAAGAACTATGGTTTTTCATAAGTGAATCATAAGCTTCGTTTAGTTCTCTCATTTTAACTTCCGCTAAATCTTTTAATGGATTATCACCATACTGATCAGGATGATACTTTTTTGCTAACTCTCTATAGGCTTTTTTTATATCTTCTTTAGATGTGCCTTCTTTTATACCAAGTACTTCATAGGGATTTGTCATCTTTATCTTCCACTCCTTTTAAATAATCAATATTGGTTGCATTAAAAACCTTATCCATTTTTTCCATTAACCCTAGTTCAAGTATATTGTATAATATATCTTCATTTTTTATTAAAGGTAAATTATTCAAATGTTTTAAACATTGCTCAGCGCAAGTAGTTAATAGAAAGTCAATTCTTGGTTTTATTAATGATTTAAAACTTTTGAAATCCAATTTATTTGTATTAAACAATGAATTTATAGCATTAAACGAATCACTGTTTATATCTTTTTCTAAATCATCATAAGCATCTATAATGTATATCCATTTACCTAAATTATATCCAAGCCAGTATAAATCATCCTTAAAGGTGGCTTCCTTATAATAAAAGGATATTATAAAACCCGTAAGGTCAGCAAAAACGTGAGATAACTCATCTATGCCAATATCCTCATGGTGAGCCTCTAGAGTATTTAGTAATACCAGTTTTTCTTTTGTATACTTCATTACATCAGTATATGCCATTTCTGATTTTAATAAATAGTTTTTCAAAAATACTGATAAAACTTTACTTTTAATTGTCTTATTATCGTAAGCGTCATCTATTAATTTATAATAGGCTAAAGTAATATTACAAAAGGCTGCGTAATCTAAAGCTTCATTATTATTAATCATAATTCTTTTTTTTAATGGATGAATAAAGCATTTAAATTTCCTAAAGTTGTATTTATTTTCTGAAAGTGAGTCTAGAAGTATTGCTAAGAAAGTCATATCGTAATTTAGAGTAAGTCTCGGCAAGTTACCAAAATTATTTTTAATTGAGTTACATAGACCACAATAATAAGCTTTAAATTTTTCATAGTCTTTTATCTTCATTTCCATTTTACATGGAGTTACATATCCAAACATTACAGTCCTTCCACTACTTTTTTTGAATTTAATATTTCGTAAATAGTTTTAGAGGTAGTATCCTCTAAGTCGTAACCAAGTAAATTTACAACTTCAACTATTTCAGCTTCATCTGCACTTTCAATTTCTATATAAGGGAATGGACAAAAATCTTTCTCATTTATATCTATTTCTATAAGCGTATTTTTATATCTATAACTCTCCCTATATTTTTTAATAGATTGTATAAGATTTAGGCCTAAAGATTCAAATATACCCTTAGCAGCGACTTCATCTTTGATTTCTGATTCATGTTCATCCATAATTTTGTACTTTTCTTGACTTATAAGTTTTTTTGTAGTGATGTAATGCACTGTAGAATTTGTCAACTCATCTTGAATTGTACGTATTCTTGCATATCCTTTGTTGTTTAGTAGCCTTTTATCCGAAAAATCATAAATATTATTTGTTTGATTTTCTTGTTTTACTTTTATGGCATCTATATTTAATAGTTTTTTGCGAATTTCTTTAACATCAATATCTATAATTCTAGTTTCTATTTCCCTCAAAGTGACCCTCCTTGTAGTAATCTACGTTACTCATTAATTGTGATTATATCATAACTTAAAATAAAGTAACATTAATAATTGATTAAAATTACGAATTTCAATACAGGTAAATAAGTAGTGGGTATAATATTCTATGAAATACTAAGTATAATTGCAATATATAACTTTGTTATAATTACAAATACATAGTATAATAGTTGGGCACATTCAAATAAGTGGACTAGTATACGTTACTTGTTATTTATTTTAATGTGCCTTAGATTATACAAGGTGGTGTTTTTTTGGAGTACATAAAAGAAGTTAATATAAATGAGGCTATTATTCATGTTCTTGATAACAATGCAGATGAACCTATCTTGAATGAATATGCATTGGATTTAGACGAGGAAAAGTATAATTTTTTACTTAAACATATCCAGAAGTGTTTAAAAGATGAGGAATTAAAATATGGTGTTTTTAAAACAGATCACAACATAGTAAAAGATCTATCTCAAGAATACTTGAATGGCGAGAATAATTTGCTGGTTGTATCCAAGGAACTAGCAAAACAGATGTTTATTTTAATGAGATCTAAAGGGAGTATCCCATCATGTGATTTGGTAGTAGTATCTTTTACTACAGAGTTTGGACCAATACTTGGTATATTTAAAATGGATTATATTAAGAACTATGTGCATACTATTGAGTTTGTGGATAATAAGTTAGGCATTGATATAATATCACAGGTAACAGGGCTACCTGGCAGTTCACAAAGAATACAGAAGTGTGCTTTTCTTAAACCAATTAGAGAAGAAAATAATTTTGATTTAATGGTTATTGATAAAAAGAGCAAGTCTAAGGATAATGAGGAAAATGGATCAGACTATTTTATTAATGATTATTTAGGGTGCAGTATAATTGATAATGAAAGAGATGTTACTAAGAATTTTGTGAAGGCCGCTGAGAAATTCACCCAAAACACCTTTGCAGAAAATGCAGATAAAGCAGAAGTTGTTAGAAGTACTATAAAGAGAAAACTTAGAGAAGAAGATAATATTGATGTAAAAGAATTGTCAGAGGAAATATTTCCTGAAAATGATGATCATAAGGAGAGATTTGTTGAATTTATAGCAGAACAAGGTATTTCAGAGAATATTAGTCTTGATAAAGAATGGATAGATAAAAAACTAAAAAGAGTAAGACTTAAAATTGATAAAGATATAGATTTATACGTGGACGAAGAAACATATCATGATGATAGTCGTTTTGAAATACAAAGAAATGGTGACGGAACTATTAATATGGTAATTAAACATGTAAGTAATTATGTTGAAAAATAAAAAGAAAAAAGTATATATTACGCGTATTGCAATACGATTAATGCATTCACTTCGCTAAAAAACATAAACTCGCTGTCGCTCAAACATATGTTTTTCTTAACGCATCTTATTTAAAAATATAATAAGAAGTTCTAAAGCTTATTCGAATGCATTATACGTAATATATACTTTTTTTTGCGCACAAAATATTTGTTAGTTTCTTATATAATAAAAAAAATAAAACTAAAAGACCCACAGTAGAATATACTGTGGGTCTTTTAGTTTTAATCATTTGATCTAAATTATTTAGATGAGTTAGCAGAACCTAAAACATTAGTAATCTTACCCTCAACTAAATTAGTTATGTTGTTTCTAGCTTCTCCTAGATATTTTCTAGGATCTATTTCGCCAAGATTTTTAGCGAGTACTTTTCTTATTGAACCTGTCATAGCAAGTCTCAAATCAGTATCCATGTTTATTTTACAAACAGCCATAGAAGCTGCTTTTCGAAGCATCTCTAGTGGTATTCCTTTTGCGCCTTTAATTTCTCCACCAAATTCATTACACATAGCAACATAATCTTGATCTACAGCAGATGCTCCGTGAAGAACTATTGGGAAATTATGAAAGCCTGCTTCTTCTAATTTCTTAGTAATTTGTTCTAATCTTTCAAAATCAAGTTTAGCTTCACCTTTAAATTTATATGCACCGTGACTTGTTCCAATAGCTATTGCTAAAGAATCAATACCGGTTCTTTTTACATAATCTACTGCTTGATCTGGATCAGTATAAGTTGCGTCTTTTGCAGAAACACTAACAGAATCTTCTACTCCAGCAAGTTTTCCAAGTTCAGCTTCAACTACAACACCTTTAGAATGAGCAAAATCAACTACTTCTTTAGTTGTCCTTACATTCTCCTCATATTCAAAATGGGAACCATCATACATTACTGATGTAAATCCAGCAGCTATTGCAATTTTAACTGTAGCCATATCAGGACCGTGATCTAAGTGAAGTGCAATATCAAGACCTGTGTCCTCTATAGCCGCCTCTACCATTTTTCTTAGGTAAGTAGGTCTAGCATATTTCATAGCGCTACCTGATACTTGAAGTATAACAGCTGACTTGTGAGTTGCACAAGCGTCGATAACTCCTTGGATTATTTCCATGTTATTGATATTGAAAGCTCCAATTGCGTATTTTCCTTCAAGAGCTTTTTCGAACATTTTAGTAGTAGTAACTAATGCCATGTTAATTCCACCTTTCAAATTTTGTAATAGGGACATATATTGTCCCTGCGGGACATTCAGGATATATTACAATTATAAGCTATAAATGCACTATTTTCTACCCCTTTACCATAAATGATTTTTATAAACAAAAGAGATTAGAAAATATTTCCTACAGATACTCTTTCATGAGCCAGTATATGACTTACAAGATGTTTAAGAACGTGCACGGTTGCTAAGCCTTCAGATTTGTCTTTATTTTTTACATATTGAGTTAATTTTAAAATCTCTGTGTCTATATAATCTAAATCTTCATGATGGGTATATAAAGTTAAAAATTTAGAAGTTTTGTTCCACTGAGCTATGTAATTTAATGATAAATTGTAAGCATCCTGATACTTATCTTTAATTATATAACTTTCGAGAGTAGAATTCAAATTTTGCAAATGAATGCAACTACGGTTTATATAATTTGAAGATAAAAATATTCCCATGATCATTATAAAGAATAAGGTAAAGGCTATCATAACATTTTTCATTTTATCTTATCTTTCCCTTCCTTAAGTTGATAATAAAACTTATTATTTGAGTCAAGCATTCCTATGAAAAGATCATTTGCATTGGAGATTTTATGTTTTTTTAATATATTTTTTAGCCAAGTTTCATCTTTGGATAAAAGTTTTAAGTTTTTATAATTGATATTTCCATCCATAATTAAAGGTACAGGCAATGACTCTTGGGTTATGGTAATATTTAAATCATCCTTAGTTGCATTTGATATGCCAGTTTTAGGTAATATGGATAATTCACCGCTAGTCTCTAATATAGCATACTGAATATCGGATAAATTAAAATAACCTTTTAATCTAAGTTCTTCCAATAAATCGTTAATATTAAATCTTTGGTATCTTAGTTCTCTAATATCAATTTTGCCATTTTTTATTAATATACTTGGATTGCCTGTTAATATTCGTCTAGCCTTTTCACTTTTAATTTCTATAAAGGATGTAGCTACTTGGAGAAATAGTAAGGTGACTATTGGTATAATAGCATGTATAAGTGGTATCCTTATATCTTCCATGGGATAGGTAGCAAGATCAGAAATCATTAATGCGATTACTAGTTCAAAAGGTTCAAGTTGACCTATTTGCTTTTTACCCATCATCCTCATAATAAATATTACTGCAAAGTACAAGAAAAAAGTTCGGATTACTAGAATAAACATAATATCACCTCTTTACTATATAATGTATATGTTTTGTTTAATTACAAATATTATAAGGGGGACATGATACATTTTTTAAATATTAAAGTATAATAGTAATAATCACTAAAAAATAGGGGATGTTTGTATGAGTAGTTTCAACATAGCACTTAAAGATGGTAGAAACATTTTAGTTGAAGAGGGAACTATGTTAAATGATATTATAATAGAAAATAATTTGTTGAATGATTTACCAGTAGTCTTAGGGAAGCTAAATAATAAATTTTATGAGTTAGCAACTACGATTGCGCAAGATGGAAATTTTGAACCTATAGATATTACAGCTAGAATAGGAATGATGACCTACGTCAGAACCCTTCAGTTTGTACTCATAAAAGCAATTTCTGAATTGTTCCCTAAAGCTAAAATCTCAATTGAACATTCTTTAAGTAGAGGTTTGTTTGGAGAAATTCATAAGACTTTAGCATTAGATATTGATGATATATATGATATAAAAAATAGAATGAGTGAAATAATAAAGGCGGATATTCCTATAAGAAGAATAGCATTTTCAAAAGCGAGAGCAGTAGAAATTTTTATGGAATATGATATGCAAGATAAAGTTAAACTTTTAAAATATGTTAGCGCGGAGGAAATAAAACTTTATGAATTAGATGGAAGATATGACTATTTTTATGGCCCGATGGCTTACTCAACAGGAGTACTCAAAACATTTGATTTAATATACTACGAGCCAGGTTTTATATTAAGATATCCAACTAGTGACGCACCAGATAAAATTCCTAAATTTTACAAACATGAAAAACTAGCTAAAGTATTTTATGAAGCAGCACAATGGGGTGAAATACTAGGGGTTGGAAGTGTCGGTGCACTAAACGATGAAGTAGTAAATGGTGATATTGTTGATCTAATTAGAGTAGCTGAAGCGCTTCATGAAAAGAAAATTGCATATATTGCAGATATGATTCATAAGCGGGGAAATGTAAAATTAGTGCTAATAGCAGGGCCTTCCTCTTCAGGGAAAACAACATTTTCAAGAAGGCTTGGTATTCAATTAAGGGTAAATGGATTAATACCAATTTTTATTTCATTGGATGATTACTTCCTTAATAGGGAAATCACTCCAAGAGATGAACATGGGGATTATGATTTTGAATCCATATATGCACTAGATCTAGAACTTTTTAACAAGGATTTAGAATTATTACTTCAAGGTGAAGAGACTGAAATTCCGAGTTTTAATTTTAGAACAGGAAAAAGGGAATGGCTTGGTAATAAAATTAAAATACCTGAAAATGGAGTCATGATTGTAGAAGGAATACATGGATTAAATGAAATTTTAACTTCATCTATTTCTAAGGATAGCAAATTTAAAATATATATAAGTCCATTAACACAGCTTAATTTAGATGATCACAACAGAATTTCTACAACAGACGTAAGAATGACAAGAAGAATAGTTAGAGATTATTTGTCTAGAGGATATGGGGTAGAGGAAACACTGAAAATGTGGCCTTCAATAAAACGTGGAGAGGAAAAGAATATTTTTGTATTCCAGGAGCAGGCAGATGCAATGTTTAACTCTAGTTCAGTCTATGAACTTTGTGTACTTAAAAAATTTGCATTAGCTGAGCTTAGTAAAATTGGTGAAGAGAGTCCGGTATATTTTCAAGCAAGCAGATTAAGAAGTTTTCTGAATTTCTTTAAAGACGTAGACAAAGATTTAGTACCAGATAATTCAATAATTAGGGAATTTACTGGTGGGAGTTGCTTTTATAAATACTAAATATTATCATAGTACACTTATGGCAGTGAAAAATTTTTCACTGCCTATTCAGTTATTATTTTAAGTACCATTTTAAGGTTATGTATGTAGGATAATCATGCATTAACAGATTCATTTCATACTATATGTCACACTCCTACATGCTTTCAATTTTAATGATTATAACTTATACTTAGCATAATGTATAATTAATATTAGGTTACTATATTGTTGCGCCATCTGAAGGTTTATTACATAGGAAACTAAACAATTAATACTAGCTAAATAATTTCAAAAGAATAACATATGTCAATGTATAATAAAAATAATTAATAATTATTTTATACTGTGCAGAGATGGATAAGGAGAAAAAAATGAAAAACTATAGCGCTTTTGACATAATAGGTCCAATTATGATAGGGCCATCAAGTTCCCATACAGCTGGTGCAGCAAGGCTTGGAAAAATTGCTTCTATAATTGCAGGAAAAAACATAATATCGGTTAAATTTGTTTTACATGGTTCTTTTGGTAAAACGTATAAAGGTCATGGAACGGATAGAGCCTTAATTGCAGGAATTTTAGGAATGAATCCTTGGGATGATAGACTAAAAAATTCTATGATTATAGCCAAAGAGCAAGGACTTCACATAGAGTTTGCTTTCGAAGATTTGGGGGATGTTCATCCTAATACAGTAAAATTTGTTATAACAAAAAAGAGCGGAAGAATAGTTGAAATTATTGGTTCATCTGTTGGAGGCGGAAATATCTTAATTTTTGAGGTCGATGGGCAACCAGTTGAATTTACAGGTAACTCTCCAACAATTATAATTAGTCATAAAGATACTCCAGGTATGATAGCAAAAGTAAGTACCATATTATACAATGAAGATATTAACATAGCATTAATGCAGGTGTATAGAAATAGTAGAGGATTAAAAGCTGCTATGGTGTTTGAAACAGATACCATAGTTCCTGAAAATGTTTTGAATATGATTAAGAACAAGGAAAATATTTACAATATAAGAGAAATATTACCGATACCGCAGTCGTAATAATAGATAGTAAAGTACGAGGAGGAAATAATTGTGTTTGTAAACAAAGGAATAAACCTTATAAATATATGTAAGCAAAAAAACATACCAATTTGGGAATATACAATAATGTGTGAGGAAGAAGAAAGTGGGCTTTCGAGAAGCGTAATTATTGAAAAGATGAGAAAAAACCTAAATATAATGCGAGAAGCCGCAGAATATGGACTTACAAACGAAACTAGATCAATAAGTGGTTTAATTGGCGGGGATGCAATTAGACTAAGTAGGTACGGGGCAACTGGAAATTCGCTAACTGGTGAATTTATGATAAAAGCAATGGCGAGAGCTGTTTCTTGCTCAGAAGTAAATGCAACCATGGGTAAGATAGTTGCTGCACCTACAGCCGGATCTTGTGGGATACTACCTGCAGTAATTGTTACAGCAGGAGAGAAGTTACATAAAACTGAAGATGAGCTAATTAATGCGTTGTTCACTGCTTCAGGTGTAGGAATCATAATAGCTAAAAATGCTACATTATCAGGAGCAGAAGGTGGATGTCAGGCTGAATGCGGGTCAGCTGCCGCAATGGGAGCGGCGGCTGTAGTTGAAATGATGGGTGGTACTCCTGCTATGGCTTTAGACGCAGCTGCAATCGTAATAAAAAACATATTAGGCCTAGTATGTGACCCTGTTGCAGGATTAGTTGAGGTACCTTGTGCTAAACGAAATATGGCTGGAGCAGTAAGTGCTTTAACTACTGCAGATCTCACTATGAGTGGTGTTACAAGTAGAATACCTTTTGATGATACAGTAAGTGCTATGTATAATGTAGGAAGGCAATTACCTTGCGAATTAAGAGAAACTGCTATGGGTGGTCTTGCAACGACACCTACAGGCATGAAGCTTGCAAAAGAAATTTTATCAAAATAGGAAAAAAGCATATATTATTATAAGTTAAGAGAGGGATAGCCGAAAGGGGTATCCCTCTCTTTTTAAGGTAACCTTTATAATCATAATGAATAGAATAATAAAGAAATAAATTATTAATAGGAGGAGTGAATATGATAATTTATTATCCCACCTACTATAATGAAGTGCGTAATAGGCTCAGAAACATAAATGAAAATATTTTTAATGGGGTTGAAGAAGCGTATGTAGATGAAAGAAATTAATGATAGTCTGGTGTTTTAAATGAAAAAAACTTATATTTTTATGATTGGTGTAATTGCCTTAATGTTTATAAGTACTTCCTCAAGTTTAGTAAATACAATAATATATTCTATAGCCATTGTTCCATTAGCTATATTACTAGGGGAGCAAACCACTAGTATATCAGATTTTATAGGACAAAAAAAAGGGGGGCTTTTAGCAGCTACAGTGGGGAATGTTCCAGAGCTTATGATGGGGATATGGTCAATAAAGTATGGAATGATACCTATGGTTCAAGCTTCTTTAATTGGTGCAATAATAAATAATATGCTTTTAGGTCTTGGAATTGCAGTAGTGTTTGGAGGATTTAAATACAAGGAACAAAACTTTAATAGGATAATAGCACGTACAAATTTCAATATGTTAGTATTGGCTTTGTCTTCTATGGTAGTTATAGCAACATTAAATAGCTATTCTGTAGTTAAGAATTCGGTGCTTATATCTATAAGTGTGAAAGTTGCTTTTTTACTGATAGGTATTTATATTTTAGGGTTAATATTTTCATTATATACACATAACAATCTATTTGTTGTAAGCGCTCATAAAGAAGAAGAAAAAATCATTATAAATAAGAAAGTTATTGAAAGTGCAATGACTTTAATTTGCATATCTGTATTACTTTATTTTATAAGTGACAAACTAATTTATAATATTAGAGATTTTACAAAACACTATAATATATCTCAAACGTTTATAGGAATCATTCTAATTCCACTTTTAGGGAATATAGGCGAAAATGTTTCTACTATAATGTGTGCAATGCAAAATAAAGTAGATATGAGTATAGAAACAGCTATAGGGTCAAGCATCCAAATCTCACTTTTTGTTACTCCTGTGCTTGTAATATTTTCTTGTTTTATGGGTTTAAATATGACACTCTTATTTCCAACTTTTCACATAATAATGTGTAGTATAGCGGAAGGTATGTCTTTTTTAGTATTTCAAGATGGAAAAACCTATTGGTTAGAAGGTAGCATTTTAATTACTACCTATATTATAATTACTTTAGCGTATTATTATATCGTGTAGGGGCATCCAAACAAATACCAAGTCAATGTGGGAGTCTGTTGTAGCCAAGTATTTATTTTTATGTGCCTTGGTATAATTTAATTTTTATAATAATATAATTAAACTAAAAGGTGATTATTTGGCACGTAGAAGAGTAATTCAGAATTATTATGACGATATAAATAATTTAGCAGATATTTTAACCAAACTAGTTAGTTCATATCGACTATTAATAGGTGGAGCAGATGAGTTAAATAAAATTGCGCTATCTAAAAAAAGTGATGTTAAGGATGCGCTTAAAAGAGCTGATGAGGTGGGAGACATTATTGATGAAACAATAAAGGTACTAGATGATGCAAGTTTTAGCTATATGTCTTATTGTAAAATGAAAACTGAAGTTATGAAAGGTAAAATTCAAATAGAGTTTATAGAAACAGAAATTGATGAGGAGTTAAGGTTAAAAGATTAAGGAAAGGTGTGAGAAATATTTCTCACAC
>DHIM01000320.1:2193-2695 GCA_002403785.1 Clostridium sp. UBA4746 | reverse complement strand
TGAGAAATATTTCTCACACCTTTTTTATTTTGAATTTACTTACCATAAGGTAAGAGAGTATAAATATTATACTAATAGTAAGAGGGGAATTATGAGGTGAATTTAAAGTCACTAAGGCATAGAGTGCTACGAGAATCCCAGCTAAAGTAATAGGAATACCAGTATAAACATTGTTAAACGTAGAGTTATTATACCTTGCTAATCTATATGCACCAGCTACAGGGAAAATTAAAAAACAAGCATAACCCAAATAGCTTAAAGATGTGAAATTATATAAGTTAAATATGAGAACGGATGGTGCAACACCAAAAGATACTAGATCAGCTAATGAGTCTAATTCTTTTCCTAAATCGCTAGATACTTGTAAAAGACGTGCTACTTGGCCGTCATACCTATCCATAAGACTAGCGAGTAATATGAAAATTGCAGATAATTTATAATTAGTATCAAAAGTCATTAATAATGATAATAAACCGAAAATTAAATTTCCGAAGGTAAGAAT
>DHIM01000320.1:1414-2031 GCA_002403785.1 Clostridium sp. UBA4746 | reverse complement strand
TTAAATTTCCGAAGGTAAGAATATTTGGTATTGAAGATTTTTTCACTAAACATCACTCCTAAAATATTAAAATTTCATTTTATATATAAATATCATAATAGTATATATTTTATAAAAATCATCTTAATTATACATCATTTAATAGCAATATTTAACTATACAAATTATATAATTTAATTTAATGTAATAATGGAAAAAGAAATTAGCAAAAAATATTAATATTAAATTTTCTTTATGGTTAAAATAAAGATAAATAAAAATATTATTTTACCTAATGAACTAAAAAGGAGGATTTGAAAATGAAAGTTTGCGAAATAATGACTAAAGATGTTATAAGTTTATCAGTAGATGATACAGCTGATCATGCAGCGGAACTTATGAAAGAGTATAATGTAGGATCAATTCCTGTAAATACTGAGGATAGAGGAGTAGTTGGTATTGTAACAGATAGAGATATAATACTGAGGTGCGTTGCAGAAGGTAAAGATATAAAGCTTCAAAAAGTTAGAAGTATTATGACTTCAAACCCAGTAGTTGGGGACGAAAATATAAATGTCAATGATGCTGCTAGGATTATGAGTGAGAGACAAATAAGAAGATTACCAATAACCTCAGAT
>DHIM01000320.1:0-1301 GCA_002403785.1 Clostridium sp. UBA4746 | reverse complement strand
GAAGATTACCAATAACCTCAGATAATCATTTAGTAGGAATAGTTTCACTAGGAGATTTAGCATTAGAACCAAATATTCACGAAGAGGCTATAGAAGCGTTGAGTGAAATTTCTGAACCTAACGTTCATGGTATTTAGGATGAAGGTCCAGTTTTATTAAATAGGAAATCAACTTTATAAATTATCTTATGTATTATTTGTTTCCATATGAGTTAAGTAAAAATCCACAAGAAAATGGAATCTTGTGGATTTATTTTTAAAGAGGTATACTATATAAATAAATCATCAAAATTAAGCGGGAAATAGGAGAGAATTTAATGAAAAAGGTAAAATTTATATACAATCCGTATTCTGGAGAAAATACTATTGCATCAGATTTAGATAAAATAATAATGATCCACCAAGAATATGAGTATACAATAGTTCCTTATAGAATAGGCAATGAATATCCTATATCGGATGCTTTTTTTGATATAGATAAAAGCTATAGTTATGTTTTGATAGCAGGTGGAGATGGAACAATAGATAATGTGGTAAATGAGATGAAAAAGAGAAATATTTATTTACCTATAGCAATTATTCCCGCGGGTACTGCAAATGATTTCGCAAATTATATAGGCATGCCTCATGATGTATACGATTCTTGTAATCAGATATTAAAAAGTAATGTAAAAAACATTGATATAGGAAAGATAAATGATAAATATTTTCTAAATGTAGCGAGTACAGGGCTATTCACAGATATATCTCAAAAAATGGATATGAATTTAAAAAATACAATAGGTAAATTAGCATATTATGTAAAAGGAATTGAGCAATTGCCTAATTTTAGAAAATTAAAAATAAAGGTTGTTTCAGAGGAAGTTTTATATGATGGAGATATGTACTTAATGTTAGTCTTTAATGGACAAACTGCAGGAAATTTAAAATTTGCATATAACGCTAAAGCAGATGATGGACTTTTAGACGTCATTATAATAAAGGCTGGTATTATGAAGAATATTTTAAGTGTTTTTATTAAAATGCTTAGAAATGAACATCTAGAAGATGTTGAGGGAATTGTTTATTTTAAGACTAATAGATTAGAAATAGAATGTTTTGAAGATATTGTTACAGATATAGATGGGGAAAGAGGCCCAGATTTTCCATTAATTATAGAATGTGAAAAAAATGGAATATCTATATTAGGAGCTAAAATATAGTTAATTAGGCATATTTTTATATATTAATTAATAGATATTAACAGTAGCAATTTTAGGGAGAGTTAAAGAATGAGCATATATTTTTTACTGCTGTCAATAA
>DHIM01000194.1 GCA_002403785.1 Clostridium sp. UBA4746 | reverse complement strand
ACACAAAATTATTTACAGGCCCGTGTATTTTTTATTGCAGCTGCTTTACAGCCTTTATATCAGCTAGAGCCCAGTTTAGAGAAAGTAAATTTTCTCTATGTAACCATATCAATTTTGAATGTTCATTTGCCGTAGGAGCACCTGATGTTATGCGGCACTTAATGGTAATTAAATTTACTATAAATTTATCATATTCAAAAGTATTAGTATTAAATATATCAATAAATTCAACATCGTAATGGAGCTCTTCTTTTATTTCTCTTTCAATAGCTTCTTTTAAAGCTTCACCACTTTCTACTTTACCACCAGGAAACTCCCACATGTTTGGTAGGGACATTATTGGTGAGCGAAGTGCACATAAGATTTCATTATTATCATTTTCTATAATAGCTGCTACAACTTTTATTAGTTTTTTCATATAAAACACTTCTAATTAAGCTTAATAGTTTCAGCTTGCGATAACAAATTAAAGTAATGATTTAGTAAAACATCAATTCTTTTTCGATCATCTACAAAGCAGCCTTTTTTCAAATATAGTTTTTCAACAACTCGGTCTAGTTTTTTATGAGCTAAGAGCAATTCTTTACTTATAAGATGAGCATCATATAGTTGCGCTAGAGAATGTTTAGAGTTAGATCTTATTTTTAAAATGTCACTAACAGAATTAGTAACATCCTCTCTTTGCTTTTCACTAGGCATTAAAAAAGGAAAAGTATTATAACATAATTTTGATGAATACCTATAGTCACCTTTTAGTCTGCCTGCAAATTCTTTGACCCATGCCATATGCATAGAAGACGTTAAGATACCAAAAATGTAACTATCACTTGAGTGTATCACAGTGCAGGAATCATTTACTATGCTATCTTTATCACATATTTTAATAGGGATATAAGCTCTGTTTTCTGAAGTATGTCTTGGAATAACAATATAAACACAGCTCGGTTGTTTAATGGTTTCGAATAGATAGGGATATGATAAAGCTCTTTTACTTTTAGATTTATTTTTTCTATATTCTAAAACTTTTTGAATTCTATCAAACAAAAAAGGATTTCTTTTAATTTTACTTAGGTCTAGATCTTGTAGCCAGATGCACCATCTTGGAATATCTCTAAGCATTGTATATGCACTTATAAATGGACGTATATATTTTGATGATTCAGGATATTTTAAGCAAAATTCTATTTTTTCTTCATTATTAAGTATTAGATTACCTCCATCATTAGGCATACTACCTTTTGAGGCTAAAGGCATGATAAGATTATTTATAGGCTTTGTTCTTGATTTTACAATAACATTAGGCTTATCTAGCAAGTATGGATTTATATTATTACAAATTTTCATTAATGGCTCAGAAGTGGGGGTATCATAATCATATAATTTTTTTGAAATATCATTAGAATAAGAAAAACCTATAACGCACACATAAACGGAGGCATCATTAGATAAACCATTTTTCCATTTAAAGGATCTATGAGCAAGATTAATGTGTAGGCCATGTGCTAACAGCGGCTCCCACAAAAATTCTACTTGCTCACCTTGTGTAATTGAATTTGTAGAGACATACCCAACCTTTATTGAAGTGCCTTTAATGTAGTTAGAGGCTTTAACGTACCAGGCGCAAACATAATCAAGTCTCTTATAATTTTTAAATTTAAACTCATTTTTGTCGAAAACTAAATCCATATCTTTTCTTTGTTTATCACTTCTGTTATTTGAAGGTAAATATGGAGGATTTCCAACTATAAAAGATAAGTTTTTTTTATCTACATAAGTATTCCAGTCGATTTCTAGAGCATTTACATTAAATATATTTGCAATCTTTTTAAGTGGCAATCTTTCATATGGAATTCCAAACTCTAAAGCCATAAGAGAATTTAGTTGGTGATCAATAAGCCAGAGAGCCACCTGAGATATTCTAACTGCTAATTCATCAATTTCAAAACCATACATTGAATCAACATCAAGAATAATACCATTCCATCCTATGATTTGTTGCTGAATATGATATTCATTAAGGTATTTACCATTAAGAAGCGCTATCTGCTTTAAAATATCAAGTTGAAGTAATCTAATTTCTCTGTAGGTAAGAATTAAAAAATTTCCACAACCACAAGCAGGATCTAATATCCTAAGTTTACTTGTCTCTTTCAGAAGTTCATTCAGTTTATTTAAGTTGTGTAAATTAGATTTGAATTTCACCCTTAAGTCATTTAGTATTAAAGGTTCTATTACTTTTAGGGTATCTCTTTCACTAGTATAATGAATACCCAACTGCTGACGTTTAAAAGAACTCATGGCACTTTGGAAAATTGAACCAAAGATAACAGGAGAAATTTGGCTCCAGTCATATGAACAGCAGTTAAGTAATAAAGATCTACTATTTTTAGTGAATATTGCAGTAGAAAGTCTTTCTTTGTAGAGGCCCCCATTTATATACCTAAAGCATTGTAAATCCTCATGTAAATTGGATTGTCTATTACTATAATCTGTATTTAGAGTCTCGAAAATCAAATTTAAGTGAAGACCTAAATCGCTTCCATCTTCTTTTGTATTTTGAAGAATATAATATTGAAGATGATTTTTTGCCCATATTCCAGTGTGATCAGCAAAGAGACAGAAAAGAATTCTTATAAGTAATAAACTTAAGTCATGTTCATTAAAGTTGTTATCTTTAAGTGAAATATATAATTTGCCAAGTAGCTCGCCAGCTTGAATATTTACAATAGCATCGTCTTTAAAAGTTATTTTTTTATAGCCAGTGATAAAGCTAAATAAGTATATGTGCATATAAAAATTCTCAAGGGTAAATTGAGTAAATATACCGTCTGTCTCAAGGTCATAAATTCTAAAATTTTGAAAGTCAGAGACTATAACATATTTGGGAAGTTCATCATCACTTAATCCCTCAAAATAATCAATTGCTTGAGAATAGGCCTTGTCCAAACTTTTACCTTTGGATTTATGTTCAACTACAAGGGTGCTCTTCCAAAACAAATCAATATATCCAATTTTAGAACCATTCTTTCTAACGGGCTTTTCAAACGTAGCTACTCGTTTTCGACTTATATCAAAGATATTAAAAAAATCATTCCAAAAGCTTTGTGCTTCACTCCGCTCACTTGAACAATCTTTCCATTTGTATGAAAATTCTATAGCTCGTTGCTTTATATTATTAAAAGATAAACTCACTCCTATCACCTAAAATAATTACTATAATAGAGTATATTCAAGTAATTGATTAATTTGTCATAAAATTAAAAAATATTTGGAAGCAATATAGTGAGTACACATTAGCGGGACTTTGCAATATTTTGTAGAATCATATTATTATAGAAAAAAAGAGCGAGGGATAAAATGTCTTTATGAGAAAAATTATTAGATATAATACAAAACTATAAAACTGAAATAGTAAAAGGTAAGTTTGGACGAGACCATAGGATGTTCAAGCTTCTTAATCATGATGTTAAAGATGAAATTAAAAATAATATTAATAATGATTTAATTGTAAAAGGTTCTGCTGGTCAGGGCGATGTACAAGTTGTCCTTGGAT
>DHIM01000193.1:7751-10399 GCA_002403785.1 Clostridium sp. UBA4746 | reverse complement strand
TTAGTCGATTATACAAGTCCAATATTTCAAAAGCTACTAAAAACACACAGATTATCACAATCAATGTCACGTAGAGGTAACTGTTGGGATAATGCCCCTCAGGAATCATTTTTTGGACATATGAAAGACGAGATAGATTTAAAATCTTGCACTACGCTTAAAGCTATTAAGAAAATGATAGATAAGTATATTACATACTATAATAACTATAGATATCAATGGGACTTGAAAAAAATGACTCCTGTGCAATACAGAAATCATCTCTTGTTGTGTTAGTACTCTTTTTTATGAGTGTCCTTGACATAGGTACCAGTTTATTATCCCTTAACTACTTTTTTTTATATGAATAGTATTGAAAATATAAAATCAAGTGTACTAACCGCCATTTGGTTGGTGTTACCGTCTCCTCTCATGGAACCTTTCCTACGGGCTAACTTTTCATTCCTTCAGTTGCCGTACCCCCACAGTTGGTTTAACCTCTATGCTAGTATCAAAAGGTGTACCTAATGATTCACAATCCATAGCACCATATATCAACATTCCATACAGTATCATAAAGTCATAAGACTAATTATAAAACGTATCATAAATATCATCGACCTTAGTGGCGGTCTTGTGGAGGTAGGATGTCAATTCCATTTTAGTCCTAACTGTTTACAACTAAATAATAGAATACAAAACAAATAATAATTTATCATTACTTAATAGCCGTAATAGTTACAATGGCTTTCTGCCCCTGGGCCTTGCTACGGAGAAAAGCCCTTGCAACTAATACGAAATATATTTTATTTTTCTCTATCCTGTTCTAAGCTACTCTAAAGCACTTATCCAATCAGAAAAAATGAGTCATATGATTCCTCACATACCTTTTGGTTCTCCATATACTTTTATAATGGCCATTCTTGTTATCAGCCATACACTTCCACTTTTTCTATAGTCTATCATCGAACTAATCCTCTTGAAAATAATCACACAAAGTATTAAAATATACTTATATGAATAATGCTATAGGTATGTAATAAAAAGTTGAGGCAGAATAAATAGAAACTATCCATCAATTGTGGGGGGATAATTATGAGAAAATTGATAGAAATTAGGATATTTTATCAAAAATCACAGCAAAACATTATGGTATTCTTTATGTTATAAAATTAAAATATATAGTGATGTTGTAATACTCCCTAGATATCTGATGGAATATATCCCTTTGCAATAATAAAAATTATTTTAAAACGTTCATAAATACAAGTGCTAGTAATTATACACCGGCACATATTCTGTATACAATCTTGTTGATGAACAATATTCCTCAATACTGTTCACTTCTTAATAGCTATACCATATGTTTAATATTTAATCAAACAATACCAATAATTTACGCAAAGATTGATCCTCCTCATTAGTAATGACTTTTATTATATTTTTATATGACATACCTCACTACTCATTAACCAACATTTTTTTGTGATTCTACACTGATATAGCTTTTTTCCCTTTTTCAGTAATATTCCATATTCTTACTCCGATATCTTTGCTACCGCAACAACTATCCTTTTTTGAGCTTCCACAATCACAACCTGACGAACATTTTTCCAAATCATCTTTTTCAATATATCCTAAATTTTGAAGTTGTGTTATCATTTGTTCTACTAAACTTTCATCTATTCCCAATTCTTTTGCCATTGATTTATTTGAATACAATCCACCTTGAGCCAATCTTTTCAATATTTTTATTAGCATTTTGCAACATCCTTCCTATATCAAAATTATTTAATAAAACAATGTATTTTTTCAATGTCTTCTAATTAGAGTTTCATTTCACACTCATTGCAAATTCCGGATAATATAACATTGGTACTTTTAATTTCAATCTTTTGTTTTTTATTTAGCTTTTCTATAGAACTATCTAAATTCTCTAATATTTCTTTTTCGTTGATATCTATTATTTTATTTCATTTGACACATTTAGCATGTATATTAAACACATGTTTTTCTGTTTTCTCTAACTTGTAATAGCTAACATTAGCTATATATATCTTTTTCAAAACACCAATCTCTTCTAATATTGCAATATTCCTATAGATAGTGCTGATGCTATGTCCCACACTCTTAAATCTTACTTTTTTGTAAATTTCATCGGCATACATAAGACAATCATTTTTACAAAACACCTCAATAATTTCAAGTCTGGGTTTAGTAAGTTTGTAGTCTTTTTGTATCAATTTATCTCTAATGTGATTGATTTCTTTTCTTTTATTAATCATTATTTATCAAATCCCTTTTACAGCTATATCATGATTAATTTGGTTTATTCTAAAACTAAATAACAACTTTCTTAACGCCTGCAAGCTCTTTAGCGCACTCCTGGATTTTCTTTTCCATGTGTATCCATGAACGTTTAGAAAATACAACCTTAACATTGCATCTTCTTGATTCTTCTTTAACTATTCTTGTTAACTGGTGACCTACATAGTCTACCAGAACCATTATCAAATCTATGTTTCTAGGTATTTTAAAATTTTTAGCATCTTTTTTTCTACCAGTTATATGCTCTATGTCTTTAAATCCATTCTGCATTAATTTTTCATTAATATTACCAAGTTTATCTCCTCCTATGAGTAATATGAACATAGGTTCACCCCCGTTTG
>DHIM01000193.1:0-7619 GCA_002403785.1 Clostridium sp. UBA4746 | reverse complement strand
GAACATAGGTTCACCCCCGTTTGTAAATATTCTGATATTAATATTCATTATCATTCCAATGCTAGACTTGCTCTTTTTATTGAGTTATATTAGCTAAATCCTAAAAGTGACCCTATTTGATATACTAAAACTGCTCCTATCCAACCAATTACACAGCTTAATGTTGCTGATATCACAGCCCATTTTGTCGAGTTTGTTTCTTGCTTAATTGCTCCTATAGTTGCAACACAAGGAACATATAATAAAGTCATTACCATAAATGATAACGCTGTAAGCGGTGTAAACGAATGTTGAATTGCTGATATAAGATGCGGTCCATTCGCTACCCCATATATTGTTCCTAAAGTACCTATTACTGCTTCCTTAGCTGCAAAACCGGCTATAAGAGCTACTCCTGACTGCCAATTACCAAAACCTGCTGGTTTGAATATTGGATCTATAAATGTACCTATCATACCAAGTAAGCTGTGTTGACTTCCAGGATCTACTCCAAATGGCAAGTTTGAAAGTGTCCAAACAATCACAACTACTCCTAGAATAATTGTACCTGCTCTTTTTAAAAAATGTTGTGATTTTTCCCACATATGAACAAATATTCCTTTAGCTGTTGGTATACGATAAGGAGGTAGTTCCATTACAAAATATGAATTTTCACCTTTGAATACTTTCTTACTATAGAATTTACCCATTAATATAGCAACTATAATTCCTAAAACATAAAGTAAAAATATTATTAATCCACCCTCATTAAAAATCCACACTTTCTTATCAGAGAAAAAAGCAGCCACAAATACTCCATAAATTACTAATCTAGCTGGACATGACATGAAAGGGCTAATCAGTATAGCTATCATTCTATCTTTCTTACTCTCTAAAGTTCTTGCAGCCATTATTCCTGATACATTACACCCACTGCTTAATATTAAAGATACAGCGGTTTTTCCATGAAGTCCTAATGAACTCATAAGTCTATCCATTACATATGCGGCTCTAGACATATAACCACTATCTTCAAGTATAGACATAAGGAAATACATAGTAAGAATCATTGGCATAAATACAAGCACCGAACCAACACCACCTATTAGGCCATTTGTTATAAAGGATATTAAAAGTTTAGGAGCGCCTATATTCCCTAATGTGGTACCTAGGAAATTACCCAATGCCCCGAAAGCATTGCCTACTTCTCCGCCTAAGAATCCATTACCAAAGATTATTGAAATCTGATACATTGAAAACATTATGAATGCAAATATAGGCATTCCAAGCCATTTGTTTGTAACCACCTTGTCTATTTTATCAGATATATCTTCACTGCTAATAGCTTCTTTTTTAACGCAATTCTGTGTTGCCTTGCCTATTGCTTCATATCTTTTATCTACAATTAAGGTATCGGGTTCATAACCTATTATTGCTACTATATTATCTATACTTTTTTGCACTTTAGCATTTATTTTTTCGCCATTTCCAGTTTCTTCTATATGTTTCTTTACATATTGATCATTTTCTAAAAGCCGTAGGGCTGACCATTCAGCGGGATATTCTGAAGTTGCTGAACATTCTAAAAGAGCTGCCTTAATTAATTTAATCTCCTTTTCAATATCTTTACCATAATTAATTTTACACACATTGGTTGCTCTCGTATCACCTAGTTTTATTGCTTCTTTTATTAGCTCTTTTATACCCTGTCCTTTAGTGGCCACTGTAGCGACAATAGGTAAATTTAGATTTTTTGATAGTTCATTTATATTTATTTCTATATTTTTTTTCTTTGCTTCATCTGTCATATTAAGTGCTAAAATCACCTTAGCGCCTGTTTCTAAAAGTTGCATTGTCAAATACAGGTTTCTTTCAAGATTAGTGGAGTCAATTACGTTAATTACCACGTCTGGCTTGTCTTTTAATATAAAGTTACGTGCTACCACTTCATCTTCTGAATATGCCCCAAGACTATATGTACCTGGTAAATCTACTACCGTTAGATATCTACCCTCAAACTTAAGTTTACCCTCTTTTTTTTCAACTGTAACACCAGGCCAGTTACCTACATGTTGTTTTGAACCTGTTAATTCATTAAACATACTGGTCTTACCACAATTAGGATTACCAGCTAACGCTATTACCAATTCCTTATTCATATTGACCCCCTTTTATTATGTACGAAACAATATTAATTGTTTCGTATCTATCACTCTTAATAAACAAAATATTATAATTTGGTTATATTTAAATTTCCCTCACGCTAACCTTTTGCGCCATTCCTCTCCCTAATACCAATCGTGATTCACCAATCTTAACTATTAAGGCTCCTGTATCATTTTTGATCATTTTGATTATGGCTCCTGTGTTCATTCCCATTTCTAAAAGCTTCTTGCATAAAATCTCTCCACCTTCAATGTTGTTTACTTCAACAAACTTACCAATTCCTATTGCATTCAATGGGATACACATACTACTCACAATTAAATTCTCCTTTCTAACGTGAAATATTGTTAGTTAAACAACAAGCTATATTATTTCCACAATAATATCTTTTGCTTCGTTTTTTCTAAGACTTAACTTGTATCCTCTTACTTGAAGTTCTATAGGATCTCCCATTGGGGCTTTGCCTTCCACCACTATTTCGACGCCTTTAGTTATTCCCATGTCCATTATTCTTCTTCGTATTATACTTCCTGGAACTATTTGTACTACCTTCACCTTAGATTTTACTCCAACTTCATGCAATCCTATTAAATTTGACACTATATCACTCCTTAAATTGATTTCGATATTCATTATCAGATACTACTCAAAAAAAATATTTTATATATTACTTATATGTATTCTAGTTGATATTAATTACCAGTATCAACTAGAATTATATTATAATCTTACTATACTATTCTATAAATATCAATATTTAATTTACCTTTCCATAATAATTTTTACGTTAAAAGATAAACATGATGCTCTCGCTGTCATTTTTCCCATACAAGAACCATAAACCCAAATAATATTTAGTCAAAAGACCATATATTCAGTTATACATCGTATACATTCAATTATCTTCAGCATGCTTATGCTTTGGGATATGGATTATCCCCTAAGAGCATACATAATTATAGTAACTTAATATTTTTTTACAAATGAAACTTGTTGTTCCACTCCTCATTAAGATAAAAATTCCTAAACCTATAAATATTATTGGAACAAAAATATGATTGTATTTTTCAATTTTTCGATGTACAAAAGGGTGTTCTAGCAACTTTATACCAATAAAACACCAAAGTGCTGTTAGAAGTACAAATATTATTACCGATACCAAAATATCCACTAAACTCATGCCTGTAAAAAGAGGTATATAAATTCCAATATTATCTCCAACATTAGCTAAGGTTACACTGAATACTTTTACAACACATGGATTAATAAAAATTTTAATAAAACCTTCTTAGATAAGTTTTCACATTGTTGAGGCGTAATATATCCAATGCTACTATGTATTCTTTTTATATTGTACCAAGCTTCTATATATTCAAATATTCTTAATCGTGCGGCATCATAATCAAAATATTTAACCTGATAAACTTCTTCTTTTTTTAGTGATGCATGGAATGATTCAATGCAAGCATTATCATAGGGACAACCCTTGGCGCTAAATGAGTGTTTAATAATTTTAGTGCTATCCCTAATCGTTTACTGATATATTCCTTGAAAATTAATAAAGCATTCACAGAAGTTGTAACAATTTCAAAATTGTTAAGTAATGATGCATTAGCAGAAGTTGTCATGGTAAGTCCAAACATCAAAAATATAGGTGTTGCAATATCTAATATAATCATTCCAACTGTAAATGGAAGGTCTTGTTTAGTAAGCTTTGCTTCAGTTTTCTCCTTGTATATCTTATTCTTAATCAATCCAACAACAGAGAAATAAAAAAGATAGAATTACTGTTTCTTCATATAATCTACACATAAAAGTTTTATTATATAGTAACAAGGATGTACTGCACCCGCTATAATAAGTATAAATTGACCTTTATACTGAGTTGTACATTGATCAAGCGTTTGCATCGCAAGATCACCGGATGCAGTCATACTTATTTTATTTAAGAGCACATCAATCAAAAGGTGGGGGATTAGTTCCCCCCCCTTTTTAGGGTCCATTTGTTCCATATTTGTCATAATAAGATATCTTTACGACTAATAACACACTTAATAAAACATCAATTTTTACGAAAACGTAACAATAATATAGTACAATATATTAAAGGTACTCCAACGGCTCCTGAGAAAGATCAAACCAAGCCTATCGCTGTAAGGACAATCCATGGGGTAAATAGCAATCAATAATATTTAATTATGGATACGACTTCTGAAGTCGTAATATATTGAATATTTTAGGGGGGAAGAAATGGATTTTAGAGAGCTTAATTTTAAAACAGCTATGCATTTAGCTTCTTACATAATGAATCAAGGACATCCATCTGATTTCTTTGAAAATAAAGATGAGGAATTTTTAAAAAAAATACTTAACCCTAATAAAAAAACATTATTGCATGATTATATTGAATTTTTTCATGAGGATGAACTGGATTATGCGATAAGAAAAACTGGATATGAGCATATTATAGATAATGTAATTGACACTCTTTTATTTTATAAAATAGATTATCCTGACATGACTGAAGAAGAAGAAAATGTTATCGAACTAAAAGAGAAATATTATTCGAAACTAATTGAACTATACTATAAATTAACTCCAATTATTGTAGAAGAAACTTTTACAATTTTATATATGGATAAGGGGCTTTTAAAAGAGTTTAATGAAAGTATTTCTGAGATAATAAAAAACATGAAAATAGATAAATATAAAATGTGTCTCGAAAAAGATGGAGTAGTAAAACGGAACACCTATTTACCTAAATGGTTAAAAAATGGAGTATTCTTTAGAGATAAAGGTAGATGTCAGATTTGTGGTAAAGATTTAACTTGTCTGATTAGTACAGATAATAAAATAAACTATGATCATATAATTCCATTAGAGCAAGGTGGTTCTAATGATCCGTCAAATTTTCAATTAGCTTGTGAAAGTTGCAATATATCCAAGGGAACAAGTTTTACTACTACAAAAAATTTAATACCCTTATCAAACCAGATTAAGACATATAACTGGTTTGATAAGGTTTAATATTTTTTTCAACTTAAGATTTAGTATTTTATAAATAAACCAGGATCAAATTAAATAAAAATAAAGGTTTTCATTGAATTTTGATGAATTTTATATGAATGCGAAGTTTATTTATGAAGTGAGATGATTAGATGGCTGTTACTGAAGGTAATGAATATATATTTTTAGAAGCCTTAAAGTTACTTGTTTTCATGGTTATGGAATAAACTATGCTTGTAAGGGGGGCACTAACATCAAATTGTTCAAGAGGGCATAGAATAATTATTTTTTCAAATAATTATAGATGGGGGTTTTGTATTATGAAAAAACTATTAACATTATTAATAACATTAGTTTTTATTTTCACTATATTTACCAGCGTTTTCGCTGATGCGATGGCACCTAAGAGCATTGACACAATTATGTCAGAAATCAGATTGGGACAAGGGGTTAAAAGTAACGATAAAATTAATCCAGAAAAGGTTAGCCCACCTAAACTCGCTGAGTTAGGAGATTCGGTTATGCAAGCAATGATTGGCAATACGGCTATTCATGATCAAATGGATTTAAAGCTAGGTGGAGATGGATCTGCTTCCTTAACCGCAATGCATACTAAAATTGGATACAACTATCTTGTAGGATATCCAAATGGCATGATGACTTTAATGAGTACTGGAACGATGGGATCTAATGGCATGGGAAATGTTTCTGCCGGAGGTGGTGGAATGATGGGTTATCTCGGCTGGGGTGGAATGATTATGGGAATTATAGTTTTAGGTTTATTTATGATTATTTTGTTTTTTGTCATCAAATCTCTTACGAGAAAACCCATTGGATCTTCCTTAGATACGCCTTTGGATATTTTGAAAAAAAGATATGCCAATGGTGATCTGACACAAGAAGAATATGAAAGAATGATACAGTTAGTCAAATAAAAAATAGCATGAAATATAATACTAAAGCTAATGGGGATAGTATATGAATTGTCATAAAAATAACAGATTTAAGAGGAGGTAATTATGAAAAAAATTTTTATATTAACTTTGTCACTAATGGTAATACTTTCTTTACTAGCCGGGTGCTCCACTAAATCTAAGGATATAGTAGGTTATAAAAATGGAACCTATGAGGTTTCCTTTAAAAAACCCGATAAAAACGGATGGTTAGGGCATGTAAAAATTAAAATAGGGAATGAAAAAATTACAAATATAGATTTTAATTATGTAAACGCGGTAACTGGCAAATTAATTACAGACGATGAGGCTCATGCCAAACTTATGTATGCTGCTACAAAGACAACTCCTACTAAAGCTTCTAAACAGCTTACTGATAGCCTTATAAAAACCCAAGATATAACTAAAGTTGATACTGTCGCTGGGGCAACTACTACTACTTCGGATTTTAAAACACTTTCCACAGCAGTTTTAGATAATGCAAAAAAAGGTACCCCAGCGGTTGAAGTTATTCCTTATTCTAAATAATTTTGTGATTTTTCTTTCTATTTAAATTTATATCAATATAAGAGTGTTTTCTTCTTTATAAAAAACACACAGTAACCCCATATATAAAGAGAGGTACGGAGCATGGGCGCAAAATTGCTTCGCACCTCTTTTTTTATCTTCTTTAGAATGAATCTTGGATCTGTTGTCAGAGTAAATTATAATTAGTAATTTTTATATAATGAGAAATATCAAGAGCGGAAATGCTCCTTTTTTAGTTCGTTTACGGTATACTTCAAACAGTAGTGTCCAAAAAATGATTTCTGAGGTGAATTGTCCCAACATATGTTGTTATATATTGTTAGTATATTTTTATCTACTTATCTTAATCATAAAGTAGTAGAGTAATAAAACAAAAAATACATATGAGGCGGTGAAAAAATGAAAAACACAAAAATCACTTCAGTATTAATTAGTGCTAGTATTTCTATACTAATATTTGTTGGTTGTAGTTCTACAAAAGCACCAACTACCGTGAAACCATCCAATACTATGAAATCGTCGATGAATACTTCAAAATCTAACTCAACAACCATGATGAAAACACTTTATTCTGACACTCTTAAATCACTAGTTACTGATAAGACAATAACACAGAGCCAGTCAAATAAAATACTTAAAGAACTAACAAGAGATATGTCACAAGTTAAAGGTAACATTAATAGATTAAGTGCGTTAGTAAAAAGTCATGTAATTACTCAAGCACAATCTGATAAAATAAATCAAAGAATTCAAGAAGCTATGAAAAAAATCAAATAAAAAAAGTTTGAAGAACTAGAGTTTAATGATCTAGTTTTTTAATTGTCTAAAATTAAGAGGTGATTTTTGTTGACAAAGTACGCTGAGTTTCTAAAACTCCAGCTTGACAAGTAGGAACTGCAATACAAGCAACAGAACATTCTAATGTGTTTCCACCCGTTCCATCTGTTAGCTCAATGAATAGTTCAGCTTCTTTCCCATTCAAATTTC
>DHIM01000018.1:34807-76040 GCA_002403785.1 Clostridium sp. UBA4746 | reverse complement strand
TAGTATAAATTAGCAATCGAAAGGGGAATTTTTAAATGAAAAAAAAAATATATATTGATGGAATGAGTTGTTCACATTGTGTAAGCCATGTAAAAGAAGCGTTACTAGACATTGGTGCTACTAAGGTAAAAGTTGATTTAGAGGAAAAATGTGCAGTAGCAGAATTTGATGATGAGACAACTGATAATGATATTACAGATGCTCTTGAAGAAGTAGGATATGAAGTTACTGAAGTAGAAGAGTATTAATATACAAAAAGCCTACCAACTTGGTAGACTTTTTTTATAGTAAAAAGATATCGTTAATATAATCAGTTAAAAAACTTTAATTGAACACTTATTTTTTTATCTTCTATCTCTAAAATAACATAAGAATGCCATGGTTCACGTCTTTTACAAGAGGGTGAGCCTGGATTTATCATGAGTATCTTGTTTTTAGTTAAAACAAGTGGCTGATGACTGTGTCCAAAGATGATTATATCTACTTTATCATCAATAAATTTATCATAAGCAGTATTTAGTGTGTTTTTGCTATTACCATGGCCGTGATATAGACCAATTTTATATCCTTCTATAGATAAAATTATTTTTTCCTTTAACAAATCTCTGATGTATCCTTTATCATTATTTCCCCATACTCCCACAAAGTTCTTATGCTCTTTTAATTTTGATAGAACACTAGAAGAAATATAATCTCCTGCATGAATTATCATATCAGCTTCTACAAATAAATCATCTATTAATTTAAAAAGTTTATCGTTATGTTTTTTAGCATGAGTATCAGATAATATAGCAATTTTCATATTTCATCACCTTTTAGTATTATATTATTTTATATTATGATTTGATACACATTTATGGAAATCAAGACAAATAGAATATCATATCAACTTGTTATTTGTTTCAATGGGCCTTATTATACAAATACCTTATATTTACATATTTTAATTTTAATTGTATAACATTTCTGTTATAATTATAAGCAGTATGTTTTTAAATTATAATAAAATATTTAATTTTTAATTAAGCGTTAGGAGAAAAAATGGGAGAAGCAGAAGATATAGTATTAATTTATGAGCAAAATGGAATAAACATAAAAAATGAAAAATCTTTACATTCATCTATCAAGCAATGGTATGTTGTGCCAGGGGATAGATTTGAAGTGAAAATGGATAAATATGTAATTGATTTAGTAAGAGAAGATTCATTAATTGAAATACAAACGAAAAATTTTAGTGCAATTGGTAATAAACTCAGAGATTTGGTGAAGTATAATAAAGTTATGCTAGTACATCCTATAGCTGTTGAGAAATATATAGTAACAACTGAAGTCACAGATAAAGTAATTAGTAGAAGGAAATCACCAAAAAAAGGTAAATTAGTTGATTTGTTTGATGAACTAATTAGAATACCTGATTTGATGGCAGAAGATAATTTTATATTAGAAATCTTAATGACTAAAGAGGAAGAGATAAGATGCAAGGATGGTAAAGGAAGCTGGAGAAGAAAAGGTATAAGCATAAAGGATAGGAAACTGCTTGAAGTAGTTGAAAAAGTAACATTTAGAGAAGAAAAAGATTTTTCAAGATTTTTACCTGAAGAATTACCAGAAAATTTTACAAATAAGAACTTAGCAAAAGTTCTAGCTATTACCGTATTTAAGGCTAGGAAAATTAGCTATTGTTTAAAAAAAATGAGAGTTATAAAAGAAATAGGAAAGATTAAAAATGAACTTATATTTGAGAGGTTGTGAAGAATGGATAACAAACCCAAAGCAATTACACTTATTTTGATATCTGCTTTAGCATTTGCAATTATGGGGGCAATGGTGAAATTTGCAGGTGTTATTCCACTATTCGAAAAAGTGTTTTACAGAAATTTAGTAAGTTTAGGTATCGCATGTATTATGATAAAAAAAACTAAGGTAAGTTTCTTTGGAAAAAAAGAGAATCAGAAATATCTACTTTCTAGATCGTTACTTGGTCTATTAGGTGTAATCCTAAGTTTTTATGCTATAAATTATTTAGTACTATCAGATGCAAGTATGCTTAATAAAATATCGCCTTTTTTTGTAACATTATTTGCTGTCTTTTTTTTAAAAGAAAAGCTTACTAAAATTCAGATTCCAGTATTAATTATTGTATTTATAGGGGCTCTATTAATCATTAAACCTCAATTTAATTTATCTGTAGTGCCATCACTAGCAGGTTTTTTGTCTGCTATGTTCGCAGGTTCCACCTACACAATAATTAGATTTTTAAGAGATAGAGAAAATGCTTCAACTATTGTATTTTATTTTTCTTTTGTTTCAGTAGTAGTAATGTTTCCACTAATGATGCTCAATTATCAAAAGCCTACTATGATTCAGTTTATTTATTTATTAGGTATAGGAATTTTTGCAGGAATTGCCCAATTTGCTTTAACAAATGCTTATAGGTATGCACCAGCATCGGAGGTAGCAATTTATGACTATACTAGTATAGTGTTTTCGGCTATTATAGGATTTATAGTTTGGTCGGAGGTTCCAGATTTTTTAAGTATTATGGGAACTGTAATAATTATAGCAACAGCAATTTTTGCTTTTATCTATAACGAGAAGACGGTCTTAAAGAAAATAGACTAATAGTACATTAGATCGCTCAGTTAAAATAAATGTTTCTAGTATTATAGGAGGTGGAGTTTATGGATAAGAAAAAAGTCTACGTTACAAGAAGAATTCCCAATGAGGCTATTGAACTTTTACAAAAGCATTTTGATGTGGAAATTAATCCTCTTGACAGAGTTTTATTAAGAGGAGAATTATTAGATAAGGTAAAAGGTAAGGATGCAGTTCTGTGTCTTCTAACTGATAATATCGATAATGATGTGATCGAGGCGGCTGGTTTAAAGTGTAAGATATTTGCTAACTACGGTGTGGCATGCAACAATATTGATTTATCCAAAGCTACTAAAAGTGGCGTAATAATTACAAACACCCCTGAAGTGTTAGATGATGCTACCGCTGATCTTGCATGGACATTGCTTATGGTAGTATCTAGAAGAATTGTGGCAGCAGATAAATTTACAAGAAATGGTGCTTTTCAATCTTGTGATCCCATGATGTTTCTTGGACGTGACATTACTGGTAAAACATTAGGACTTGTGGGTGCAGGGAGAATTGGTTCTAATTTTGCCAAGAAGGCCAAGGCTTTTGATATGAAGATAATTTACACTGATTTAATTAAAAATCCCAAAATGGAAAAAGAATTGGGTGCTGTTCAGGTGGATAAAGAAACATTGTTAAAGAAAGCTGACTTTGTTTCATTACACGTACCACTTTTGCCTTCTACCATTCATTATATAGGTGAGAAGGAATTTTCTATGATGAAGAATACTTCGGTTATTGTTAATACATGTTGTGGTTCAGTTATTGATGAAAAAGCACTAGTTAAAGCTCTGAAAAATGGTGAAATATGGGGAGCTGGACTTGATGTATTTGAACATGAACCAAACATTGAACCAGAGCTTCTAGATATGTACAATGTTTCAATTGTTCCTCATATTGCTTCAGCTACAATGGAAACAAGAACAAATATGGGATTAATTGCGGCTGGAAATATTATTAAAGTGCTGAATGGTGAAAGGCCAGATACTTGTGTTAACTTGGAAGTTTTAAAATGATTTTACTTAGATTATATGGACATAAAAACAAAGCACATGCATTTAGAGAAGAGAATGTATGTGCTTTGTTTTTATAGTTTAATATTTCGTTTTATCTATTTTAAGTTTCCATTTGCGAAAAGGTTCAAGGCTCTCTTCTCTATGAATTTGTTGTATTTCAACTTGCAATTCTTTTGCAGTCCCTTTTATTACATCATAAATATATTGGTCATCAAAATCTATGTTTGCAGCATCTTCTCTAGTTGAGCCATAATAAAGTTTTTTTATTTTAGCCCAGTGGATTGCAGCAAAACACATAGGACAAGGTTCGCAGGAGGAGTATATTTCACAATCAGATAAATCAAATCTGGAAAGCTTGCTAGAAGCTTTTCTAAGGGCTGTAACCTCAGCATGTGCAGTAGGATCATTTGTTTTAATAACCTCATTGTGAGCGAAACTAATAATTTCACCATTTCTCACAATAACAGCACCAAAAGGACCCCCATCATTGTTTTTCATTCCGTCTAAAGCTTCCTTTATTGCAAGTTCCATAAACTCATTCATTTTTGCACCGCCTTATTCATCGACTAGCGTCGCTGTATTCATCAACTAAAGTTGCTGTTCATCAACTATATATTTTATTTAAAACCCTCTTGCTTGTTTTAATTTATGATCAATACTTTTAATTTGATTCTGCTTTTCAATCCAATAATCTTGTGATTTCTGAGCATTTAGCTCTTCTACTGTTTTGCCTTGTTGCTCAACCCAAGTATAGTATTTTAGGTTATGCCATCTCTTTCTGGTCGCATAGGTACCTTCTTGGATATAGTCTAGTTTAATATTTTTAAAAATGCTGTTATATCTAACAGCAGCCTCAGTTTTATCCATAACTCCAAATTCATTATCTAAATTATCCATTACTGAATGATATCGATCTAGGGTATCAGTACAGATGGTGAATATATTATCATTTTCAGTCATTTCGTAATATTTAGCAGTTTTAATAGCTCCAATCAAGTTACAAACTCCAGAAATTCCAAGAATTTGTGAAAGCATAGACACACTTTCTTTGGCCATTCCGACTACATCTATAAGATAATTTTTACCTATATTACTTGTTAATAGTTGTAATCCCTTTTTACTTTCCATATCATCAATACACATCATTGCATCCATATTCATAACATTGTGTATCCAAGTAACATGCTTGTCTCCAATTCCCTGTATATCATGATCACCGAAACCATTACAGTATAGAGTTGGGCACTGAACAGGCTCTAACCCAATTATCTTTGCTTCAGGGTATAACTGTTTTAATCTATCTCCAGAGGCTATAGTGCCAGAAGAACCCATAGAAGAAACTAGTGCGGAAACTTTACCATTACCGATGCCTTTTTCTTTAAGGCTCGCTACCACTTTATTAATTGAATTTCCTGTTACGTGATAATGGAATAAGTAATTACCAAAACTTTCAAACTGATTCATAATTTTGTTATTAGGGCTCGCGGCTTTAAGCTCCCAACATTTATCATATATCTCCTTAACGCTACTTTCACAACCAGAAGTCTTAATATAAGTAGCACCATAATATTCAATTTTCTCAAAGCGCTCTTTACTCATAAGTTCAGGAAGAATTACTTTTGTAGTATAACCCATACGAGGACCTGTCCAGGAACCACCTATACCATAATTGCCAGTAGACGGAAAAACTATAGTATCTCTTCCAGGTATTATTTCTCCTGATAATTGTTTTTCCATAGTAACAGAATATGTTGCGCCGACCTTATGACTGCCTGTTGGAAAATTCTTACTATACATAACTATTATATTTGCAGAAACTCCTGTGAGTTCTTTAGGAATAATCATATAGCATATGTTTCCAGTATGATCAGTCCAATTAATATTAAATAAATTTATAGGTTCTAATGGAGTTTCAATTCGGGCTTTCAAAGCCTTTTCACGTATATCATTAGGTATTGTTTCTGGATTAAGCATTTCTTCAAAAGTAGGTCCCCATATTAATTTCTTTGACATATTTTGTCCTCCTTGTTTTCAATATGAAATTTCACCAATAAAACATTAAGCTCCATTTTTAATATATGTTTGTTCCTTAGCTTTTATTATTGCTACATGTGATACTCGTTAATAATTTACAAAATTGGTACTTTTACAAATATATATTTCATACAATATATTTGTAGTAATATATACTTTTTTATTTTTAAGGTAATTTTTTATAGGTTTAAAAAAACTGAGAGGGGGGACATTTATGGATTTATTACATGAAAATAAAATACGGGCTATTTTTTCTGAAAATACACATAAAGATAGTTTAGAAAGTTATCCGAAATTTTTATCTGAGAAGGAACTCGAAAAAGTAAAAGCTTTTCATGAAACCATCAAAGCGTATAATATTACTCCGCTAGTAAACTTAAAAAGTTTAGCCATGGTGCTTGGCGTAAAGAATATTTATGTTAAGGATGAATCTAAAAGAGCGAAACTTAATTCATTTAAGATGCTCGGAGCAACCTATGCCATTGGTAAGTTTTTATGTCAAAAGCTAGGTGTACATATTGAAGATACTAGTTTTGAATATTTAAAGTCTATGGATGCACGTAGATTAATTGGAGAAATTACTTTTGTTACCTGTTCGGATGGTAATCATGGCAGGGGTGTAGCTTGGACTGCAAAAGAACTTGGTCTAAAAGCAGTAATATATTTGCCAAAGGGAACAGCTCTTATAAGGGTCCAAGCTATTAGAGAACAAGGAGCACAGGCTATAGTAACAGATTTGAATTATGATGATACGGTTAGATATGCGAAAGACAAAGCTAAGGAAAATGGGTTCCAGATGGTGCAGGATACATCTTGGGAAAGCTACACCGAAATACCAAAATGGATTATGCAAGGTTATTCTGCTATGGGATATGAGGCATATAAGCAACTTGAAAATTTAGAAGCCGAGATGCCCACACATGTGTTTCTACAAGCTGGGGTAGGTGCAATGGCAGGAGGGGTTCTTGGAGCATATGTAAATTTATTTAAAGGTAATTGTCCTATTGTAACAATTATGGAACCAACTTATGCAGCGTGTATGTTTAAGTCTGCATCCATTAATGATGGTAAACCTCATAGAGTAGATGGAACACTTCGCTCCATAATGGCAGGTCTTGCTTGTGGAGAACCTATTCCTATAGGATGGGAGATAATACGAGATTTTGCAAATTGTTATTGTACATGCCCTGATTATGTAACTGCAAGAGGCATGAGAATTCTCTCGAGTCCTATAGGGGGGGATGAGAGAATTGTCTCAGGAGAATCAGGAGCTGTTGGTATAGGATTGTTATCTATTATTATGCAAAAAAAACATGCCAAGTCTATAAGAAAACAGCTTAAATTAGATGAGAATTCTACAGTACTACTCTTTAGTACTGAGGGAGATACTGATCCTATAAATTACAGGAATATTCTTTGGGACGGATTGCACGAACTGCCAAGCTTTAATTAAGAAAATTTTAAAATATGGATTAATAGAAGGAGGGTTTTCTATGAATGTAGATTTTCAAAAGGTCTTACAGAAAGCAGAAGAGTACAAAGGTGACATATCAAGGTTTCTTCGTGACATGATTGCTATTCCTAGTGAAAGTTGTGATGAGGCTAAAGTTATTGAGAGAATAAGAGAGGAAATGCAAAAGGTTGGCTTTGATAAGATAGACATAGATAAAATGGGAAACATAATTGGGACTATAGGGCATGGCAAACATGTTATAGCTATGGATGCACATATAGACACAGTAGGTATAGGAGATAAAGATTTATGGCAGTATGATCCATATAAAGGATATGAAGATATGGAAGTAATCATAGGACGTGGTGGCAGTGACCAAGAAGGTGGAATGGCATCTATGGTTTATGCTGCAAAAATAATTAAAGATTTAGACATGGAAGATGACTATACTTTGCTTATTACGGGTACAGTGCAAGAAGAAGACTGTGATGGACTTTGCTGGCAGTATATGATAAACGAAGATAAAATTCAACCCGAATTCGTTGTAATTACAGAGCCTACCTCTTGCAATATATATAGGGGGCATAGAGGGAGAGTGGAGATAAAAGTAATTACTCATGGCTTAAGTTGTCATGGTTCTGCACCGGAGAGGGGAGAAAATGCTATTTATAAGATGGCTCCTATAATAAACGATTTGAAAAATCTTAATGATAATCTGCATTATGATGATTTTTTAGGAAAAGGAACCTTAGCTGTTTCTGAAATATTTTTCACTTCTCCATCAAGATGTGCGGTGGCAGATAGTTGCACCATCTCAATAGATAGAAGATTGACTAATGGAGAGACATACGTTGATGCCTTAAAGCAAATTAGAAATCTGACTTCGGTTAAAAATATGAAAGCTGAGGTTTCCATGTATGATTACGAAAAACCTTCCTATAAGGGTGTTGTATATCCAACAGCTGCTTATTTCCCAACTTGGGTTATAGATGAGGACCATCCAGTTTGCGAAACTTTAGTAGACTGTTATAAATCTTTATTTAATGAGGAACCTTTAGTTGACAAATGGACATTTTCTACAAATGGAGTTTCAATTATGGGTAGATATGATATACCTTGCATTGGTTTTGGACCAGGGCATGAGGCAGAGGCACATTCTCCAAATGAGAGAACCTGGAAAAGTGAATTAGTAAAGGCAGCAGCTATGTATGCAGTTATTCCTAGTTTGTATGTAGATAGGGTAGTAAAAAATCAATAACAATTCTAACTAGAATTATTAACTGTAATAGATTCAAGAAGAAAGGATGTTTTTTATGAATACTTTATTTAGAGGGAAAAACTTCATTACTCTTCAAGATTGGACCAAAGAAGAAATAGATACGCTGCTTGAAGTATCATTAGATCTTAAGAAAAAATTTGCAATGGGAACTCTAACACCATATTTATCTTATCAAACAGTTTTCCTTATGTTCTTTGAACAATCAACAAGGACTAGAAATTCTATGGAGGCGGGTATAACCCAGCTTGGGGGACATGCGAATTATTTGGATTCAAGCACTATGCAAATATCACATGGAGAATCAGCAAAGGACACTGCAATAATTCTTTCAAGATATGGCCATGCTATTGCATGCAGAAATTGTTTTTGGGATAAAGGAAATAAATATTTGAATGAGCTTGCAAAGTGGTCTACGACACCAATAATAAATTTACAATGTGATTTATATCATCCGATGCAAGGGATTGCTGATCTTATGACAATGACAGAAAAGATTGGTGATTTAAGAAAAACTAAGGTGTCTATTATTTGGGCTTATGCAACTAGTCATAAAAAGCCAATATCTGTTCCTTTAACTCAAAGCTTATTATTCCCTAGATATGGTATGGACGTGACACTCGCTTATCCAGAAGGTTATGATTTACCTGATTGGGCTATAAGACAAGCAAGAGAAAATGCAATTAAATACGGTGGAAGCTTTAAGATAACTCATAATATGGAAGAAGCCTATAGAGGCGCGGATGTAGTTATTCCAAAAAACTGGGGTAGTTGGGTAAATAACCAAGATGACGCTATAGTGGATGACTTATTGCAGTCATATAAGTCTTGGAAATGTACTGAAGATATTATGAGCATAGCGAGTAAAGATGTTTTGTATATGCATGCCTTACCTGCAGATAGAGGAAATGAAGTAGAAAATTCTGTTATAGATGGACCTCATTCTATAGTATATGATGAAGCGGAAAACAGGCTACATACTGCAAAAGCTGTTATGACACTTACTATGGGAGGAAGATAAAACATAGGTATTTTAATAATGCCTTATAAAAGGGGAGAAGGTGTAATGGATGTTTGATTTAGGAATTGTAAATGGACGGATATATATAGGTGGCCATTGGTTTGATGGAAATCTGTATATAAAAGATAATAAAATATCAACTATTGGGCGTGGTATGTTAGAAGCTAAAGAAGAATATGATGCAAAGGGAAGGGCTGTATTACCAGGGTTTATTGATCCGCATGTGCATTTTAAACTTACAAATAACAATTATACTTCAGCAGATGATTTTTATAGTGGTTCGAGAGCCGCAGCTTTTGGTGGTATTACCACATATATAGATTTTTTGGACCCAGTAAAAAATAGTATAGAATTAAAAAAAACATTTAATGAAAGAAGGGCTTTGGCTAAGACCAGTAACATTGATTACGCCTTTCATGCAACCATTGCTGATTTACAAGAAGAACCCATTAGCTTTATAAATGAAGTCAAAAACTTAGGGATACCAACAATAAAACTATTTACAACCTATTCAAGCTCTAATAGACGCACAAAAGATAGAACTATAGATAAACTTTTGAAAATTACTAAGGAAACAGGGACTCTTTTACTAGCACATGCAGAAAATGATGATCTAATAATTGAGAGAGAGAAAATACATGTGCCTGAGCATGAAAGCTCAAGACTAGCACTAGCAGAAATAAGTGAAGTTATAAAGCTTGCAGAAATGACTAAATATAGAAATGGACGTATGTATATTGTGCATACCAATTGTGGTACGACTGTTGAGAGACTTAAAGAAAGCTATAGCAGTATTCTTAATAAAGACTTTATAATTGAAAGCTGTCCGCACTATTTTATTTTATCGAGTTCTAAGTATTTACAAAGAGATGGATATTTATATACTATGACCCCGCCACTTCGAAGTAATTGGGAAGTTGAAAAATTAAACCAGCAAATAGATAATATTTTTACAATAGGTACGGATCATTGTCCTTTTAATTCAACTGACAAAAATAAAGAATTTGTTAATGATATCCCTATGGGTATAGGCGGAGTTGAATACTCTTTTCCACTTATGTACGAGAGGTTTGGAGAAAAGATAATAGATAAATTTACTGAAAATCCTGCAATTATTCATGGATTGTATCCTAGAAAAGGAACACTGCTTCCGGGAGCAGATGCAGATATAGTGGTGTTTGATGAAAATGAACAATATAACATATGTGAAAATCATTCAAACGTGGATTATAATATTTACAAAGATATAAGAGTAACGGGAAAAATTTGCAGTACTATTTCTAAAGGCAAATTTGTGGTTAAAGATGGTATTTTTGTAGGTGGAAAGGGTGAGTACCTGTCTCGCCAGATTAAATATTAATGAAAACATTAATAAACGTGAATGTATTCGATTTTGATTCATATAAAGAAAATCAGTATGTTTTATTCAATAATGAAATAATCGACGTTGGACCTATGAGTGAATTTATGGGAGAGGGCGAGGTAATAGATTGCAGGGGATATATTGTAATGCCAGGTCTTATAAATTGCCATACTCATATCTATTCTACATTTGCTAGGGGCATAAATTTATCATTTGATCCCAAAAGCTTCAAAGATATATTAGAAAAGTATTGGTGGAAGGTTGATAGAGCATGCAATAAGGCAACCGTGTATTACAGTGGCCTTGTTAGTGGCTACGACTGTATAAATAATGGAGTTACTACAGTTATAGATCACCATGCTAGCGGAATTGATATTACAGGAACTTTAGATGAACTAAAAAAGAGTTTATGTAATGAGGTAGGAATACGCGGAATATTTTGCTTTGAAACTAGCGATCGGTTCGATATCAATAAGTGTATAGATGAAAATCTTAAGTTTGCCTCAAATAGAACAGAAAAGTCTGCAGGATTATTTGGAATGCACGCTTCTATGAGTCTTAATGACAAAACCATGAAGCGAATATCGGAGAGAATAGGAGATTTACCTATTCATATTCATGTAGCTGAAAGTATAGAGGATGAGAATGATTGCATAGAGAAGTACGGAATTACCGTAATTGAAAGGCTCCAAAAATTTAACTTATTAAAGGAAAACTCGATTTTAGCTCATTGTGTTCATATTAATGAGACGGAAGCAGAGATAATAGCGAAAGCAAAAGCATATGTAGCAATAAACCCTACCTCTAACATGAACAACGCTGTGGGCCTTGCAGATTATAGATTATTAAAAGAAAAGAACATACCATGTATTGTTGGTAATGATGGGCTTGGTACAAATATAACTAGGGAATATTTGAACTTGTTTTTTGGAATGAAAAACAAGTTAAAAAGTCCTGGATCTTTTAGCCTGGAAGATTTAAGAGTAGTTATTGACAATGGATATAAATATGCTTCTAATACGTTAGGTATAAGGCTTGGACGAATTAAGAAGGGTTATAAAGCAGATATGATTATTGTTCCATACAATGCTCCGACAAGCATAAATAATAACAATGCTTTTGCGCACGTGTTTTATGGAGTTTTTGATAACTTTCATCCTCGAGAGGTTTATTGTGACGGCATTTGTTTCATGAAAGATTATAACATTAAAGCAGAACTTAAAGATGTATATGCTAAGGCACAACAAGAGGCAGACAGGCTATGGGAAAGAATAGAAAAAGGGGATAAGTGAGGGTTAGGGTTGAGAGGTAAGATGTATTGTTAACTAATATCGAGGGGGATAACAATGGATTTAAGTACGAGTATTTGTGGTTTAAAATTAGAGAACCCATTAATGCCAGCATCTGGACCACTTGTGGGGGATTTTGAAAAAATTATGGCTATAGCAAGTTTTGGTGTTGGAGCTGTTGTAACTAAAACAATATCCTCCAAAGCAGCTGTGGTTCCAAGGCCATGTATATATGGTGACAATAATAAAATAATGAATGCTGAGCTTTGGTCTGAACTTCCACCGGAAAAGTGGATAGAGGAAATACTTCCAGAATTGAAAGCAGAATGTAGTGTACCTATTATAGTTAGCGTAGGATATTCAAAAGAGGACATGGAGATTTTGATTCCAAAGCTAAATGAATATGCAGATGCCTTTGAAGTTTCGGCTCATTATGTAGGAAAAGATTTAGAGGTTATAGCGCGTACTGTTAAAAGCATTCGTAATAATACAGATAAACCATTTTTTATGAAGATAAGTCCACATATACCAGATGTTGTAGGTTTCGCTAAAATGGCAAAAGAAAATGGCGCTAGTGGTATAGTGGCTATTAATTCACTAGGACCATCAATGATAATTGATATAGAACAACGCAAGGTATTACTTGGTAATGAAGAAGGGGAAGTGTGGACCTCTGGTCCTAGTATTAAACCTATAGCATTGGCCATTGTAAATAAAATAAAAGAAGCAATACCAGATTTTACTGTCATAGGAGTCGGTGGTGTATCAAGTGCAGAAGATGT
The DNA here is from genome assembly GCA_002403785.1 of Clostridium sp. UBA4746. GTDB lineage: Bacteria > Bacillota > Clostridia > Clostridiales > Clostridiaceae > Clostridium_AD. The sequence goes on along the minus strand of DHIM01000018.1, from coordinate 63,163 downwards.
TATAGAATTTTTACTTGCAGGTGCAGATGGTGTACAGATGCTTTCCTCGGCAATGATTAAAGGTAAGGATTTATATGAAAGAATTATTACAGATTTACCAAAGACCCTTGAGTATTATGGTTTTAATAGTATACAAGAAGTAACTAATACAAAGTTAATAAAGGAAAAGATAAAGTTTAATCCCAAATATCCTAAAATAGAGTTAAAAAAATGTATAGGTTGTAATCTTTGCGAGAAGGTATGTCCTTATTTTGCTATGAAGGTTAACAAGAAAGCCAAGGTAGATGTAAGGGCTTGCTTTGGTTGTGGACTTTGTGAATTAAGATGTCCTGTAAATGCTATTAGTGGAATATTTTAGGAGGTGTAAGTTTGATAATAAATAGATATGAAAAACCAAACAGTGTGAGTGAAGCTTATGATTTATTAAATTCAACACCAAATTCAGTAGTAATTGGAGGCGGCGCATATATAAGGCTTGGGAAAAAACATGTTGATTTGGCTATAGATATGTGTAATACAGGACTTAATTTTATAACTGGAAAAGATAATACTATAGAGATTGGTGCGACTACTACTTTTAGACAGTTAGAGAAAAGTGAGATATTAATGAACTATTACAATGGAGTAATACCTAAAACTGTAGGAGACCTTATGGGGGTACAGATGAGAAATATAGTTACGGTTGGGGGAACAATACACGGAAAATATGGGTTTTCTGATTTAATTACTACTTTATTAGCTTTGGATTGCAGCATAGTATTGCATAAGGGAGGACAAATATATTTAGAAGAATTTCTAAATGAAAAAATAAATCATAAGGATATATTGGAAAAAATCATTATTAAGAAAGATGAAGGAAGCGCATCCTTTCAAACTATGAAAAATACTAGTACTGATTTTTCTATGATTAATGTAGCAGTTTGTAGGAAAAGTGGTAAATATAATATTGCAGTTGGAGCAAGACCTGGTGTTGCAACACTTTCATTGAAAGCTATGGAGTATATAGAATCATCAAAGGGTGATGAATATGATGCAGCAATAACTGGAGAAATAGCTTCAAAGGAACTTATATTTACGGCAGACTTAAGAGCATCAAAGGAATATAGAAGAGAGCTTTGTAGCGTCCTTGTAAAAAGGGCAATACTTGAGGTGATGAAGTGAAAATTAACCTAACTATTAATGGGGGACAAAGAAACATAGATATTGAACCTGATGAGATGTTATTAGATATGCTAAGAAAAAGTGGTTTTCTAAGCGTAAAAAGAGGCTGTGATACAGGTGCTTGTGGTGTATGTACGGTACTTCTCGATGGATATCCTATTCCATCATGTACATGTTATGCAGCAAAAGCAGAGGGACATAATATAACCACGATAGAGGGAGTACAAAAGGAAGCTTTAGAGATAGCACAATTTCTTGTAGCGGAGGGGGTAGAGCAATGTGGATACTGTAGTCCAGGATTTGCTTTAGCTATTTTAGGAATGATAAAAGAGCTCAATAATCCTACAGAGGATGATATAAAACACTATTTGGTAGGAAATTTATGTAGATGCTCAGGGTATGTAGGACATCTACGTGCTATCAAGAAATACTTGGAGGTGAAAAGATGAAGGAGGTTAATAAATCAGTACCTAAAGTAGATGGGTTAGGACTTATTTTGGGAGCACCAGCTTATACTAATGACTTTGCCATGAATAATGCTTTAGTTATAAAGGTATTAAGAAGTCCCCATCATTTTGCAAAAATTATAGATATAAATACGCATTGTGCTATGAAGTTATCGGGAGTTGAATGTGTTTTAACCTATAAAGATGTACCACGAAATATAGTAACCAGAGCAGGACAAGGATATCCTGAACCATCCCCACATGATAAATTTATAATAGATGAGTATGTGCGTTATATAGGAGATGAAGTGGCAGTAGTGGCAGCAATAACTGAAAAAATTGCACTTCAGGCTTTAGAACTTATAGAAGTAAAATATGAAGTAATAAAACCAGTATTAGATTTTGAAAGCGCAGAGAATAATACCTCAATTATTCATTCAGAGCCAGAATGTCACTCAATGTTCCCTATGGGTTTTGAGCCAGCGAAAAATATTGCTTGCACATATGTTATGAATGTTGGAAATATTGAAGAGGACTTAAAGAAATGCGATGTAGTAATTAAAGAACAGTATTATACACAAGCTCAGGCACATGTTGCTATGGAACCTCATTCCTCGGCAGCTCATATAGACTTTCAGGGAAGACTTAACATCGTATCCTCTACCCAAACACCTTTTCATATGAGAAGAATAATTGCAGAAGCTTTTGGAATGTCAGTTAGTAAAATTAGGGTTATAAAACCAAGAGTAGGAGGCGCCTATGGTGGGAAACAAGCTATTCATGGTGAATTTTTAGTAGCAGCAGTTACCCTTAAAACAAGAAAGCCATCAAAGCTTATATATACTAGGAAAGAAGTGTTTGAGGCTACTTACTGTAGACATGCTATGAGAATTGATATTACTCTAGGTAGTGATTTCAAGGGAAATTTAAAAGCCATTGATATGGAGATTTTATCGGACACTGGAGCTTATGGAGAACATGCTCTTACAGTATTTATGGTTGCAGCATCAAAAACTCTTCCATTATATAATAAAGTGGATTCAGTTCATTTTTCTGGTAAGGTTATGTACACAAACCATACACCAGCTGGTGCATTTAGAGGATATGGAGCCGTTCAAGGGAATTTTGCACTAGAATCTGCAATGGATGAATTAGCAGAGAAATTGAAAATGGATCCTATAAAGTTAAGAGAAAAAAATATGATTGCAGAGGGTGAGACTTCACCCATATTTAAGATTATGGGTGAAGGCTGCGAGGGCATAGAGATGTCTATCGAAAGCTGTAAATTAGATTATTGCATAAGGCGTGGTATGGATCTTATGAAATGGGAATCTAAATATCCAAGAAACCATATAGATAAAAACACTGTTCGAGGAGTAGGAATGGCAATAGCTATGCAGGGTTCTGGAATTCCTTATATGGATATGGGTTCTGCTATTTTAAAACTTAACGATGAAGGTTTCTTCAATTTGCTTGTAGGGGCTACAGATATAGGTACGGGAAGTGATACCATACTTGCACAAATAGCTGCTCAGACTTTGGGGGTAGAGACAAAAAAGATAATTGTTTGCTCCTCAGATACAGACATTACCCCTTTTGATTGTGGTGCATACGCTTCTAGTACTACATACATTTCAGGAAATTCAGTTAGAAAAACTGCTGAACAAATGAAAATGCTGATAGAAGTAGAAGGAGCTAAAAGATTAGATTTATTAATAAATGAGGTTGCTTTTGATGGAGAATTTGTAAAGTCATTGGATGCTTTGGATAAAATATCACTTAAAGAATTGTCCAAGCAACTGTATTATAAAAATGATCAAAAGCAGTTAATTGCATCTCAGTCTTATGTAGGTACAAAGTCTCCTCCACCATATATGGCAGGTTTCGCTGAGGTAGAGGTTGATTTAGAAACAGGTAAAGTAAAGCTTTTAGATTATGTAGGAGTAGTAGATTGTGGAACTACCATAAATCCAAACCTTGCGAAAATACAAGTGGAGGGTGGGTTAGTCCAAGGAATTGGCATGGCTATGTTTGAAAATGTTAAATATAGTCCAAGTGGTAGGCTTTTAACAAATAGTTTTATGCAATATACAATACCTACAAGGAAAGACATTAATAATATAACAGTGGAATTTGCAGAAAGTTATGAGCCTACAGGGCCGTATGGAGCAAAATCAGTAGGCGAAATAGGAATCGACACACCACCGGCAGCTATTGCTAATGCAATTTACAATGCTACGGGTATAAGAATTAAAACTCTTCCTATAACTCCAGAAAAAATATTGATGGAGCTTAAAAGGAAAAGTTTAAAAGTATAAAAGTTATACTTACTATATATATTATATCTTTGTAATTAATAAAAAAGAAAAGGGGGATGCAGCGAAATATGAATGAAAAAATAGGGAAACCCATTAAAAGAGTGGATGCTGCAGAGAAAATCGGGGGTAAAGCAAAATACTTAGCGGATATAGAGTTTGAAGGAATGTTGTATGCAAGAACCCTTAGATCAACAAGGGCGAGGGCTAAGATTATATCTATTGATATTCCACAATTACCTGAAGGCTATTATATTGTAGATAAAAGTGATGTTCCTGGAAGGAATAGAGTTAAGATTATATTTTATGATATGCCTTTCTTTGCGGAAGAGGAGGTTAATTATATAGGTGAACCTATTTTATTAGTAGTAGGAGAAGATAGGGAAAAAATACTGAATATATTATCAAATATTAAAGTTGTGTATGAGGATAGGGAGCCTATTTTCAGTATGGAAGATGCTTTGGAAAATACTAGGATGCCTATATTTGGAGATAACAATGCATATGCGGAGTATGCATATAGCAAAGGAAATCTAGAAGAAGTAATAAAGAGTGACATAAGAGTATTTGAAGGAGAGTATAGCACAGGGTATCAAGAACATATATATTTAGAAACTCAAGGAGTGGTAGCGGCATATAATGACGATAAAATTGTGATTTGGGGTTCTATGCAATGTCCATATTTTATTAAGGATGCTGTAATCGAAGTATTAGGTTTTGAGGAAAATAGAGTTCAAGTAATTCAAACTACTACAGGGGGGGCATTTGGTGGAAAAGAAGAGTATCCTTCATTAATAGCTGGACAAGTAGCAGTGGCAGCATTAAAAATTAAAAAGCCTATTAGTTTAATTTTTGATAGAGCTGAGGATATAGAAGTATCTACGAAAAGACACCCATCCAATATTAAGATTAAAAGTTATGTAAGTTTTGATAATAAAATATTAGGAATGAATGTAGATATTAAAATTGATGGAGGGGCATACGCAGGGCTATCAAACATAGTGCTTCAGAGAACAATGTTTGCATCAATTGGAGCGTACAACGTGGAAAATGTAAATATAAGCGGGGTGGCATTAGCAACTAATAAGGTTCCTAGTGGCGGGTTTAGAGGTTTTGGAGCTCCACAAGCATTTTTTGCTTTAGAAATGCATATGGATTATATATCAAAGGAGCTCGGGATGAATGCCTTGGATTTTAGAAAGCTAAATATTCTAAAGCAGGGGGACACTTCATCTACTGGTGGTTTAATTAGAGAACATACAATGTTACCTGAGATAATACTTGCCATAGAAAATATGTCCGATTATAAAAAGAAGATAGAAAAGCCTAAAGAAAAAGGGATTTTAAAAGGGATAGGATGTTCTCTTTTCTTCCATGGTTGCGGATTTACTGGTAGTGGAGAACGGGATATTATAAGGGCAGTGGTTAAGCTATTAAAACACAGGGATAAAACTGTAGAAATTCTTATTTCTAATGTGGAAATGGGTCAGGGAGCTTTGACTACCTTAAAGAAAATAGTTGCATATACTCTAGAAATACCTATAGATAGAGTTATTTTTAAAAAACCGGATACTGATAGAGTCCCAGATTCAGGACCCACAGTAGCATCAAGGACTATCACCATTGTTGGAAAGCTCTTGCAAGACGCTGCAATAGAAATGAAAGAAATTTGGGACAGTGGTGTTGAATTAGAGATATTTAAACAATATAAGCACCCAGAAGGGTTCGAATGGGATGATGAAAAATTTAAGGGAGATGCCTATAATACCTATGCTTGGGGAGCAAACATTATAGAGGTTGAAGTTAATCCTATAACGTATGAGGCTTCTGTTACAGATATTTATGCAGTGTTTGATATAGGAGAAGCTATTGATGAACTCATTGTACGTGGACAGATAGAGGGCGGAATGGTGCAGGGACTTGGATATGCGAGTATGGAAGTTATGCAGCATAAGGATGGACGGTTACTTCAAAGAACTAATACGGATTATGTTATCCCTACTGCTATGGACTTTCCTAAAATACAAAGTAAACTTGTAAATAACCCTTATATAAATGGGCCTTTTGGAGCTAAAGGGGTAGGGGAAACTACACTAATCGGAGCGGCTGCAGCTTATGCTCTTGCAGTACAAAATGCTATAGGACATTATATAAATAAGATTCCTGTGACCCCAGAATATTTAATGGAGGTGATGAGAAATGATAACTAAAATAAATTTTAATTTGAATTTCAAAGATGTCTCAATTGTAGCAGAACCTATAAAAAGACTATTAGATGTTTTAAGAGAGGATTTTAAATTTACTGGAGTTAAAGAAGGTTGTGGTGAAGGTGAATGTGGCGCATGCTCAGTAATTATTGATGCAAAACTAATAAATTCCTGCCTTGTACCTATAGGTAGCCTTGAAGGGGCAAAAATAATTACTATTGATGGATACAGAGAAACTTCTAAATATGAAATAGTGAGACAATCCTTTGAGGATGTAGGTGCCGTACAATGTGGTTTTTGTATCCCTGGTATGATAATGGCAACAGAAGCATTATTAAGTAAAAATCCAAGACCTAGTGAAGCAGATATAAGGGAAGGAATATCAGGTAATTTATGTAGATGTACAGGATACAATATGATTGTAGAAGCAATTTCGCTAGCATCAAAAAGGGGGGAAGGCTTATGGTAGAAGCTTTTGCACCTAAAAGTAAGGAAGAAGCATTAAAGTTTTTAAATAACAGGGAATGCATAATTATAGCGGGTAGCACAGATTTAATGGTAAAAAGAAAGAAATGGTCTGGGTGCCTGCCTTACTTTGATAGAGATGTAATATTTGTAAGTCACTTGCAAGAACTTAAGAATATTAGAATAGACGAAAAGTACCTTTTTATTGGAGCTGCCTGTTCGCTTTCTGAATTACGAGAAAACATATTAATGCCTTTGTACTTTAAGGAAGTAATATTATCTATGGCATCCCCTGCTATTAGAAATGTAGCAACTATAGGAGGGAATATATGCAATGCATCCCCTGCAGGGGATCTGTTCCCACTTTTATATGATTTAGATTGCATATTAACCATAGAAAGTTTAAGTTACAGACGAGAGGTAGAATTAAAAGATTTTATTTTAGGACCTGGGAAAAAAGATTTAAAAAAAGGGGAGCTTCTAGTGGAAATAAAAATCCCCGCAAATAATTTCAGCTCATTTTATTTTAAGAAAGTAGGCACAAGAAAATCTACATCTCTTGCAAAGGCATCTTTTATAGGATTTTATATTTTGGAAGATGAGAAGATAAAGGATGTCAGAATGGCATTTGGGGCAGTAGGACCAACTACTGTGAGGTCAAAACCTTTGGAAGATAGGCTCAAGGGACTTAATAGGGAAGGGCTTGAAAGTGTTTTAGAGGAAATAGAGGAAGAGTATTTTAAGATTATTGTACCAATAAACGACCAAAGGTCTACAGCAGAGTATAGAAAAGGAGTTTGTTTAAATTTGATGGGGGATTTTTTGGGGAATATATTTAAAAGCACTTTAACAACATTTTAGAAGAAGTTTTCAAAAATGAAGCGGGGCCCATGCCCCGCTTTATCATTGTATATCAGAAGCATCATAGTCATATTTGAACTATTTGCAAAGTGTCTTGTGTAAAAACGCTTAAAGTAGCGCATTATTTGAATCACTACTATAATGGTAACAAAAGTAATCGTTGATATTATTACAGAAGAAAGGTCGTTACCACCATAATGGAGTCAATCAACTTACCCTAATGAATTGGTCCTATTTATCTATTTTTTTATTGAGTGTTACCATATATCTTAAGCTAAAACTAAGCTTTTTTAATCTGATTTTAATGTTATAAATATATAATATGATATATTGAAAAATTAATAAAAAAATCAATTAAAAAAGGAGAAAAAATGGATATTTTAATTAACTTTATAAATGGATTAATGCATATCGATAAATATTTAGCCTTAATAGTACAACAGTATGGGGTATTAACATATGGTATTCTTTTTTTAATTATATTCATTGAAACAGGCGTGGTTGTTATGCCATTTTTGCCAGGCGACTCAATGCTATTTGTAGCAGGAGCGTTAGCAGAAAAAGGATCAATGAATATATTCATTCTTTTAATAGTAGTATATCTCGCAGCAGTACTCGGGGATACTGCTAATTATTTTATTGGTAAAAAGATTGGTAAAAAGATACTAGCGAAAGAAGAAGTAAGGTTTATTAATAAAGAGTATTTAGCAAAAGCTCAGACGTTTTATGAAAAACATGGTTCAATGACAATAGTGATAGCAAGATTTATTCCTATAATTAGAACATTCGCACCGTTTGTAGCTGGTATTGGAGAAATGAACTACTCAAAATTTATACCTTACAATTTGCTTGGTGGGGGACTATGGGTAAGTTTATTTTTAGGTGGAGGTATCTTTTTTGGCAATCTGTCTATTGTAAAAGATAACTTTTCTTATTTTTTAATAGCTATAATAATTATTTCATTACTGCCTGGAGTAATAATGTTTATAAAAGAAAAGAGAAAAAAACGAGAAGATAATGAAGATAAAATTACTAATACAGAGGTTTAACAGTTTTATACTATTGTATATAAAGGACAATATGCATGAAATAATATATACTAATCATATAATGAATTTAAAAAAGTATTGGTGTGTTTAACTTATATATATATTTTTTGGTGAGTTCTATAGTATAATAAAAAAGCAGTCAGTAATTGATTGCTTTTTTATATACCTATATTGAACCATTTGATTATGTAAATATTTACAAGATAATAGATATTTATAAGGGTTCTAAAATTGTAGGGAAATACTATAATTAAAAAGGCTACGTTCAATTATAGGATAGTACCTAATAAGAAAAAGGATGTGAAACATGGGAAAAATAAAAAAAAGTGGAAAATCCAAGACAAGTTCAGGTAAACTTTTTTTATTATTTATACTATTTGAATTATTTTTCACAGCAATTACAGGACCTTTTATGATTTATTATGGCCCGTTTAAAAATGTAAAAACTACAGTTGTAGGTGCAGCAATGACTACATATTCGTTACAATGGCTCGCAACATCATTTTTATCTGATGAAAAAATAAAACAAATAATGAGTGAACAAAAGGTGCAATCTATAGTTCAAAATAACTTAGAGGGCGTAAATTCTGGAGTAGTTGTAGAAAATAAGAATGATAACAGTATTGAAAGATATGATGTATCAGGAATTAAATTTAATGGATATTTGTTAGTAATTAATGACCCAACTAGGATAAAAGTAGGTTACACTAGTAAGATAGGCAAAGAAGGTGAACTAACTAGTGACATTGCAAAGGATAATAATGCTATTGCAGCAATTAATGGTGGTGGGTTCACAGATGAGGCGACCGGGTCAAAATGGACAGGAACGGGAGCAAATCCGGCGGGAGTTATAATGTCTGGTGGAAAGGTTATTTATGATGGTATAAAAAATGAAAATGAGAAAAGACAAACTGTAGCATTAACTCAATCAGGAAAGCTACTAGTCGGTCCTTATTCAACTAAACAAATGCGAACATTTGGTGTAACTGAAGCAGTATCTTTTGGGCCAGCAATGATAGTTAATGGACAGAGAATGATAACTAAAGGTGATGGGGGTTGGGGTATAGCACCTAGAACATGTATTGCACAAAGGAAAGATGGAGCAATATTATTATTAGTTATTGACGGTAGAGAGTTAAGAAGCTTAGGGGCTACGTTAAGAGAGGCACAAGATGTATTGTATGAATATGGGGCTTATAATGCCACTAACTTAGATGGAGGTTCTTCGTCTACCATGTTTTATGATGATGAAATTATAAACAATCCTTGCGACAGCTTGGGCGAGAGATCCGTATCTTCAATTATATATGTAGAGAGCAGGTAAAAAGTATATTGATTAACTACCTGTATCTTTTACAATAAAAAATAAGGCATGGAAATCATGTCTTATTTTTATTGTATAGGGATTATTCATTGTTTGATTGACCTTTTATAAGATTTAGGTTAAATCATGTTATAAATACTGTCAAGTTAAGATGCTTATAATGAATTATATGTAAAAAGGAGAGAAAACATATGGCAGAAGCGTTAAAAGAAATGTATAATAAAGAATTTTTGTGTCAGTTTGGTGCCAAGGTACATGAAGTATACAAAGTTTTTGATATTGAAGGGTTTATAGCTATCACAGTAGATGATACATGGAATGAACTTAAACTAATGGCTAGGATGGGTAGGATTACTGAAACACTTGGGTCGTATTTGCCACAAAAATATGAAGATGCATTAGAAGTATTGTTTGCCATTGATGAGTCCTGTGTTGGATTTCCATATCTTTTCTTTCCTAATTTTGTAGCAATGTATGGTCAGTCGGATGAAAATTGGGAGCTTTCTATGATAGCACTGGAACGTTTTACTATAAGGTCATCCTCGGAATTTGCTGTAAGACCATTTATTATGCATGACCCAAAGCGAATGATGCGACAGATGTTAGGATGGTCAAAAAACAGTAATGAAAATGTACGAAGGCTTTCGAGCGAGGGGTGTCGTCCACGTCTTCCATGGGGCACAGCACTTAATGAGTTTAAAAATGATCCAACTAGCGTAATTGCTGTGCTAGAGCAACTAAAACAAGACCATTCCGCTTATGTACGCAGGAGTGTTGCTAATAATTTAAATGACATTTCTAAGGATAATCCTTCGGTTGTTATTGAAATAGTAAGGCGCTTAAAAGGAATGAATATATACACTGACTCGATACTAAGACATGGCTGCAGGACATTAATTCGTAAAGCGCATCCTGAAATAATGAGGTTATTTGGATATGGCGAATCTATAGATAGACCTATTACTACCAGTGCTTCTTTGTCTGTAGATCCATCAGAACTGAAAATTGGAGAGAGTTGTGAGCTGAAATATAATCTCTGTATCCGTGAAGGTGAACCTATGCATATACGCATTGAATATGGAATCGATTTTGTGAAGGCAAGGGGAAACACCTCACGTAAATTATTCTTCTTGTCTGACAAAACTGTGTCTGGTGGACAGTGTCTTACTGGAACTAGGGTACACAGATGGGTGGAACTTACTACCCGAAAGCATTATCCAGGGGAACATCGGATCATGATACTAATTAACGGAAGTGAGGTAGCTTTTACAGTAATGAAGCTAAAGTATTAAATCATTATTTGATTTGCAATATAGAGTTATAAAAGTCCCTACGGAAACTGAATTTATGATCCCTCAGACTAATTAAATTGTCTGGGGGAATTTTTAATTTATTGGGTCACCATGCAAATTTGAATATATTTAGCGTAAGTTATTCGTTCATATGCTTACATTCTTTCAGTTAATAACTTTTTAGTATTTTTCTTGGAAAATAAATATAATAAATTAAACATGTAGAATTTATTACTTATGAAGAATATAGTATATAAAAGATATTGAGGTGTAAAACTGTTGTGAAGTTGTAATAAGAGAATTACAAAAGAATGCAGGCAATCAATTTGATCCTGATATGGTAAGTATATTTATTGAAAAAGTATTAGAGGAAATTAATATATTATGAATATTAGGTATGTTATAAAAATTAAAATGATATTTTGATACGAGGAGTGAATATTAATGAAATGGTTTAATAACTTAAAAATGGTTCAAAAACTAGTGTCAGCATTTGTTCTAGTCGCAGTGTTTATAGGTGTTGTTGGAATTATTGGCATTTTTAGCATGAATAACATTAACAAAAATATTAATAAAATTTATAATGATGGTTCGAGAGGCGTTAATGATTCTGTTAATATTAAAGCAAATTTACTTCAAATAAGAAGCGATGTATTGTTAATTATTGACCCTAAAAATAAGAAAAATTTGAAAATATACAAAGATGATATTATAAGCCTAACAACTAAAAATGATTTGTTTATTGCAGATTACAAGAAAACCATAACTACTGAGTTAGATAGGAAACAATTTGCCGAATTTGAAAAAAAAATGACAGACTATTTTATTTCAAGGGATGAAATACTTAAACAAGTTGATGAAGGAAACTATGCCAAAGCAAATGAATTTCTACCTGCTGGTTCTAAATTAAGAGTGGATATGGTAACATATTTAGAAAAAATAGTGAAATTTAACGTTGATAGCGCAAAAAATAATTATGATAATAGTCAATCATCGTATAATAAAGCATATGTTCAAATTATAGTAATAACTTTTTTAGGATTATTGGTTGCTATTGCACTCGGTTTAGTAATTGCTATTACAATTTCTAGACAGATAAAAAAGGTTGTAACCGTAGCAGATGCACTTTCAGAAAATGATTTATCAAAAACTGTTGATCTTGATAATAAGAGTGAAATTGGAAGTTTAGCAAAATCAATAAACAAAGCAATAACAAACTTAAAAACGCTAATTGTCGAAATAGCAGAAAGTGCTGCTGATATTAGCGCTACTAGTGAAGAACTATCTGCTACAACGCAGGAGATATCATCAAAAATGGAGATTGTCAATGAATCAGTAAAACAAGTGTCACTCGGAGCAGAACAGCTAAGTGCCACAACACAGGAAGTAAATGCAACCACAGAAAGTATTGCAGAGAATGTGGTCGATGTTACAGGACGTGCAAATAAGGGGACTGAGATTGCAAAGGGTATAGAAGTAAAAGCGACCGGAGTTAGAAAAGCTGCTGAAAATAACCTTAGTGCCACAGATAAAATATATTTGGAGAAGCAAGAGAAAATATTAAAAGCAATTGCAGAAGGTATGGTTGTCAGTGAAGTTAAGATAATGGCAGATGAAATAGGAAATATAGCAAGTCAGACAAATCTTCTTGCACTTAATGCAGCTATTGAAGCAGCGAGAGCAGGAGAACAAGGTAAGGGTTTTGCTGTGGTTGCTGATGAAGTTAGAAAATTAGCTGAATCGTCAGCAACTACAGTAAAAAGGATTCAAGAGGTAACCTCGAGAGTTGAAAAAGCATTCCAAAATCTTTCTATTAATACTCAGGATATATTGAGCTTTATTGATAATAAAGTTAAACCTGATTATGAATCGTTTATAGACACAAGTAAGCAATATGGTGATGATGCTACGGTATTTAATGAGCTATCTTCGAATATTGGAGATTCAATGAATATAATAAATGAAACTGTATCAGAAATTAATAAAGCAATTGAAAATGTATCAACTACAGCTGAGGAATCAGTTGCTAGTTCAGAGGAAATACTCGCAAGCGTTAATGAATCTGTTATGGCAATTGAGGAAATATCAAAAGCTTCTCAAAATCAAGCCATACTCGCAGAGAAACTGAATGTTATGGTTCAAAAATTTAAGCTATAAAATAAATATTGCTGTTTATTGTTTTTACAATGTATTATAGTCTTAAATTAAAACACCGGTTGAATTGCAGATTAGTCTGCAGATTGACTGGTGTTTTATGTTTTAAAAATAATACTATTTCATTAATAGATGTTGATATGAGTAATAATACTATAATTATTGAAATAGAATTAAAGTGAGTAAAGACTAAAATATTAGACGTGTAAGAATAGGGTAAGAGCCCAAATATGTATTGGAAGGGTGGAGAATATTTTGAAGGTTATAGTAATTGGTGGCGGATGGTCTGGTTGCACGGCAGCAATAACAGCAAAAAAAGCAGGAGCTACGGTAGCATTATATGAAAAAACAGATATGCTTTTAGGGCTTGGTAATGTAGGCGGTATAATGAGAAATAATGGAAGAAACACAGCTGCAGAAGAAATTATAGCATTAGGAGCAGGAGATTTTATACATTTGACAGATGAGAATAGTAAACATAAAAACATTGATTTTCCGGGGCATAAAAATGCTTGGCTTTACGATGTAAACAAGATTGAACCAGCAGTGGGAAGATATTTGAAAGCTATGGATATAGAAGTAAACATGATAACAAGAGTAGTAGATGTTAAGAAAGAAGGCAATAAAATAAAAGGAATATATCTAGCAGATAAGAGTTATGTTGAAGCTGATGTATTTATAGAAACTACAGGTTCAGCAGGGCCAATGAATAACTGTTTAAAATATGGAAATGGATGCGCAATGTGTATTTTGAGATGCCCAGCTTTTGGGGGAAGAGTAAGCATAAGCAATAAAGCAGGCATTGAAGACCTAAAAGGGGAAAGAGAAGAAGAAGGAGTATATGGAGCCTTTAGTGGATCTTGTAAACTGGCTAAGGGTTCTTTAGCTGGAAATATTGTAAAACAACTGGATGAAACAGGAGTGCTTGTTGTTAAAGTCCCAGAAGAAGATATAAATTTAGATAAACTTAAACTAAAGGTATGTCAGCAGTATGCATTAAAGGAGTTTGCAGAAAATATAATTCTAATAGATACAGGTGACGTAAAGCTTATGACTCCATATTATCCATTAGAAAAGTTAAGAAAAATTGAAGGATTTGAAAATGCAAAATATGTAGACCCATATGCAGGTGGAATAGGAAACTCTATAAGATATGTATCTATAGCTCCAAGAGAAGATAGTATGAAGGTTATTAATTTAGATAATTTGTTCTGCGCTGGAGAGAAGGCAGGGCTATTTATAGGCCACACAGAGGCTATGATAACAGGGGCTTTGGCAGGACATAACGCAATAAAAAACTATCTAGGAATGCCTCTTTTAGTATTGCCAAGGTCACTAGCCTCTGGAGATATAATAGCCTATGCGAATGAAAAAATGCAATCTAGAGAAGGAAGAAAAAATAGGTACACCTTTGCGGGAGCAGAGTATTTTAAGAGGATGCAGGCATTAGGACTTTATACTTTAGATATAGACGAAATTAAGAAAAAAGTAGAGAATTTGAATTTAACTAACATATTTAATAAAAAATTTATATAGATCAAAAAATGGAAAGGTCGGCTGAAGAGTCTGGCCTTTTTTATTTCTATTTATTAACAATAAATCAATCAATTGACACACAATAGACACATAAGCTTATTATAATAAATTTAAAGACAATCCTAATTTTTTTATTATATTTTTTGTATCAATTATATAAATTTTTAATGTTTTATTTAGGATGAGTAAATAAGTATACAACATAATGGATTGGGATATCAATTTGGTAGGGGGAGAAGAAAGTAATGAAAGTGATGAAAGCGATAAAAGAGATGAAAAAATCTAGGAAGATGTCGCTCATAATAACATGTGGTGCCATTGTAGTTTTAACCGGCGGGTACTTTGGATACTCTGCTATAACGAAGCCCGCTGTTAAGGAAACACAATACATGAAGCTCAAGGCAACTAAAGGCAATCTTGCAGTTGTTGTTACTGCAAGTGGTACAGCTGGTTCTACAGTATCCAAAGATATTGTTGCACAAAACAATGGTACTATGGGTTCTTTTAGTGTAAAATCTGGTGATTTGGTGAAAAGTGGACAATCAATTGGGAACCTAGTTGACCAAAATGCTGATCAAAGTGTTCAAAAGGCAAAAAATGCTCTTGATCAGGATAATTTGAAATTGGCCCAACTTAAGACAAGCTTAAATTCATTACATGTTAAAGCTCCAGTAGGAGGAACAGTAAAAACTGTTAATATAGCTGCAGGGGATGATCCATCAGTTGTAGGCAAGGCGTTAGGGCATGCAATCGTCTTAAGTTATACAGGAAGTGACGGCACGGTTATACCAGTAAATATTGATGGCTCAAGTGGATCATCTTCCACAGTTTCAAGCGTCTACGTTACTGCAGGTTCTGTGGTAAATAAAGGTGATACTTTATATACATTAAATGCAGTGGATATTAACAATTCTATAAGTTCTCAAAATTTTAATATTCAGCAAGACCAAACTACTTTAAACAATGCAAGAGTACAAGCAGGATATAATAATTTTCCGTCTCCAGTTAATGGAACTGTAGCAGTCTTGAATTTTAATTCTGGTGATGATATTCAGTCTGGTAAACCAGTAGCAACTATTATAGATTTGACCCAGATGCAAACAGTAGTTAATGTTGATGAATTGGATATAGATAAGATTAAAGTTGGGCAGAAGGCAACTATTGCTATTGATGCAATAACAGGAAAAACTTTTACGGGTAAAGTAATTAAAATTTCTTCAATAGGTGAAACAACAAATTCAGTTACAACTTATGCTGTAGCAGTTTCCATCGATAATGCTGATGGAGTTAAAACTGGAATGACTACAAATGCTAAAATTTCAGTACAAACAAAGGAAAACGTAGTTATGCTACCAATTGAAGCGGTTCAGGGTACAGGTGATAATAGATCTATAACCTCTGAAACTTCAGGAAGTAAAACAAACAGTAAAAGTACTTCATATAACAATAATGGATATAGTTCGAATGGTAATACAACTGGTAATAGATCGCAGCGCTTAGGTAGTGGTGGTGGAGGTACAACTTCGATAGCAAGTACTGGTGTAACTAGAAAAAAAGTTGAAGTTGGGATTGCTAATGAAAATTATATAGAGATAACAAGTGGCGTAAACGTGGGTGATACAGCGTTAGTTGCAATAATAAAGAGTACTACGACTAGTAGTACTAAGGCAACAAACGCATTAAGTGGAGCTGGTGGATTAAGTGGTGGCTATGGTGGCAGAACTGGCGGTGGAGGAAATACAGGAAATTAACTATGGAACTCTAAGGTAATATTGTGAATAATTTTGAGTAAGGAGGTTATGAAAATGAAGTTTACTCAAGCAATTAAAATGGCTTTAGGTTCTGTGGTAGCAAATAAAATGCGTTCATTCCTCACAATGCTCGGTATAATTATAGGCATACTTTCTGTAATAATATTAATTGGAATGGGACAAGGAACAAAAAAAGAAGTTGCAGATCAGATTCAAGGACTTGGTACCAATTTAATTACGGTAAGTATAACAGGTAAAAGAGAAATAACAGTGAGTAATGATGATATAGCTACATTGAAGACAAAATCAGGGATTAAGGAGATTGCTCCGATAGTTAACGGTAGTGTAACTATAAAGGCTGGGGTTAAGAATACTACAACGTCTGTGGAAGCTACCACGCCTAATTATGAAGAAATAAAACAAATAGGTGCAGAGACGGGTAGATTTATTAATCAAAATGATATTGACAATAGATACAAAGTTGCAGTAGTAGGGGTAGATGTTATCGATGCTGTATTCCCAAATAGAAATGTGGTAGGGAAAACCATGTTAGTTAATGGAAATGAGTTTACAATAATAGGTGTACTGCAATCAAAGGGTAGCAGTAGTGCAGGATCAAATGATAACAAAATTGTTATTCCTATAACTACAGCTCAAAGACTGCTAAAGAACAAAAGCATAAGAACATTTTATGTTGAAACAACCTCGGCAGATACAGTGGATGATGCCATGGCAAATCTTCAAGTATTTATGCTTAGAAAATCTAACAATAACAGTAATTTATTTAGAGTATTTAACCAAAGTGATTTACTTTCAACGGCCACTGCATCTTCTAATAGTATGACACTTATGCTTGGTGGAATTGCTGGTATTTCCCTTCTTGTTGGAGGAATAGGTATTATGAATATAATGCTTGTATCAGTGATAGAGAGAACAGGAGAAATTGGTCTAAGAAAATCTATTGGAGCTAAAAGAGGGGATATACTGCTACAATTTCTTATAGAATCACTTGTAATTTCAGGAGTTGGAGGGATAGTAGGGGTTCTAGGTAGCTTTTTAGGTGCGTATCTATTAGGAAGATTTGCAAATATAACAGTAATAATATCACCTGTTATTGTTATTGTTGCCTTTGCATTCTCAGCTGGAGTAGGAGTTATTTTTGGACTCTACCCTGCAAATAAAGCTTCAAAATTAAGACCAATTGATGCCTTGCGATATGAGTAAAATGAACTTTATAAATTGGGAGGTAAATAAGCATGGTTGTTATAGAAGTAGAGGATATCGTTAAACAATATATAACTGGTGATATTAATTGCATAGCATTAGATAATGTGGGACTCAAAATTGAAAAGAATGAATTTACTGCTATTATGGGACCTTCGGGGTCAGGTAAATCTACATTTATGAATATTCTAGGTTGTCTTGATAGAATGGATTCTGGTAAATATTTATTAAATAGCCAGGATGTTTCAAGACTCACTGATAGTGAGCTTGCATATATACGAAATAAAGAAATAGGTTTTGTATTTCAGTCATTCCATCTTTTACCTAGAATGAGTATACTTGAAAATGTTGAACTTCCAATGATATATTCAGGATATAATTCAAAAGAAAGACGTGAAAGAGCGCTAGAAGCACTTGAAAAGGTAGGACTTAGCGATAGGGTTAAACACAAACCCAATGAGATATCTGGGGGACAAAAACAAAGAGCGGCAATTGCTAGAGCTATTGTTAATAATCCTGCAGTTATTATGGCAGACGAGCCTACAGGTAACTTAGATACAAAATCTTCGGTTGAAATTATGAAAATATTTCAGAAACTAAACAGTGAGGGTGCAACGGTCGTCATGGTAACCCATGAGCCTGAGATTGCTCAGCATACTAAAAGAATAGTTCGTTTCAGAGATGGAAAAATAATTTCTGATTTAGAGGTTAAAGATAGAATAGTATTATAATAAGAGACAAAACTTTTATAAATATTAATATTTAAAATATCCAAATTATACAAGAAGCACCAGTGGAATTAATCTACTGGTGCTTCTTGTATAATTTATAAGCTTGTGAATTTAATTATAGAGGGAACACTGTGGTTATTTTAAAAATAAATAAACTGAAACAAGAATTATATAAACAAGCATAATACCTTCTAAAACGTACATATAGTAAGCATAAAAGAAAATGAGTGATGTAATACTGTAATTTTGCTCATATAATAAAAAAATTGACTGTATTTAAGCTAAAATGAATGAACTTAAAATTGAACTTCTTAAATTAATGCTATATAATAGATGAATATTGTATTGTTACAGTCTACTATGGAGGTGGAATTATGTTTTCGAAAATAAGAGAACTGCTTATAGGTAAAACTCTAAAAACAGAGGAATTAGAAGGAGAAAAATTAAATGTTTTTTGGGGCCTACCTATATTATCTAGTGATGCCGTTTCTTCAGTTGCATATGCAGGGGAAGAAATTTTATATGTATTAATTGGAGTTATAGGTCTTATGGCATATAAATATATGTTTTATGCCGCTTTGTGCGTTGTTATATTATTAATTCTTCTTGTTTTTTCCTACAGGCAGACTATTGATAGTTACCCATGTGGTGGTGGCTCATATATAGTTGCGAAGGATAATCTTGGTACAATTCCTGGACTTACTGCTGGAGCATCACTTACAGTAGATTATATACTGACAGTTGCTGTTAGCATAAGTGCAGGAACTGCTGCAATAACTTCAGCTATGCCAGCATTGTATCAGCATAAAGTAGCTATAGCACTCGCAATGCTCTTAATCATAACAGTAGGTAATTTAAGAGGAGTGAGAGAATCATCTAAAATTTTTGGAGTTCCAACATATATATTTATAATTTCTTGCGTCGTACTTATCGTCACTGGTATTGTTAGACATTATATTTTTGGATATTCACCAGAAGCGTTGTATGCTATACCAAAGGCAACAGGTGACATTACATTATTCCTATTTCTTAGGGCATTTGCGTCAGGCTGTACTGCATTAACAGGTGTTGAAGCCGTAAGTAATGGTATTCCTAATTTTAAAGAACCATCACAAAAAAATGCAAAAGCTGTTTTGGCATTATTAGCCTTCTTAGTCTTTTTTATTTTTGTAGGGTTATCTTTTCTATCAACAATTTATCACGCTGTACCTGTTCCGCATATGACAGTGATAGCTCAAATATCTCAGCAAGTTTTTGGAAAAGGCATTATGTTTTACATTATTCAAGTTACCACTGCAATTATTTTAGTATTGGCTGCGAATACAGCATATGCAGGACTACCTTTATTGCTTTCTCTAATGGGACAAGATGGATACGTCCCAAGACAATTTTCACAAAGAGGAAAGAGACTAAGTTTTTCAAATGGCATAATACTACTCGCGGTAGCTGCTGCTATATTAATTATTGTGTTTAAAGGTGATACTCATTCACTTTTACCTCTATATGCTGTTGGTGTATTTATTTCTTTTACGCTTTCACAGGTTGGAATGTTTTTAAAATGGGAAAGAAGTAGAACACCTGGTTGGAAGCATAAGGCATTTATAAATGGATTAGGTGCTATTGTTACTTTCATTACAGTAATATTAATAGGTATAACAAAGTTTTTCCATGGAGCATGGATAGTTTTTATCATAATACCTTTACTTGTTTATTTTATGTCAAAGATTAAAAATCACTATAACAAGGTAGTAGAACAAATTAGATTATCTAATGACGAAAGACCTAATGTTGGAGTAAAAACAAATAATGATCAACATGTAATAATACTTTTAGGTACATTAAATAAATCATTTTTGAAGTCATTAAATTGTGCTAAAGCTTTATCGCAAAATGTAGTGGCCTTTCATGTATCTATTGATCCAGAAGTTACTGAGAAGTTAAAAAGAAAATGGAAAGAATACGATCCTGGAATTCCATTAATAATAGAACATTCCGCGTATAGAGACGTATTGGGGCCATTAATTAATTTTATAGAATCTGAAGATCGTGCTTCAAAGCATGGAGAAACTGTAACAGTTGTATTATCACAATTTGTTATAACTAAGTGGTGGCATAATATGCTTCATAATCAAACAGGATATTTTATAAAGAGTATGCTGTATAAAAATAGAAATGTAGCAGTTCTCACAGTGCCATATATAATAAAAGAGTAGAAACTAAAAAACTTAGCCGAGGCTAAGTTTTTTTTATTTGCATAAGTGTTGTTGTTTAATATTCATCGATAAGTTTTTTCTTATTCTTTTTAAGGGCATAAAAACCAAAGACTATACAGGAGTAAAATGTAATTAATCTCCATAATAATATAGCGGCCAATATATTATTAGGTGAAAAAAACAAACTAAAACACATATAGAAAGCACCCTCTGCACCGCCCATTGCTCCGGGGGATGGTATGACTGCTGTTATCATCATTATAAACGCAGTTCCGGCTATCATACTACCTATGTTAGCACCATTCATACCAAAACTGAGATAAATAAAATATGGGATAATAAAATATATTGTTAGCTGTAATATTGTATAAATAACAGCTTTAACAATCAATCCTTTACTATGTTTTGCTATCTGCATATTATCATGAAATTGATCTAAATTATCATTAATGCCCGATTCTAACTTTGATATATTCTTCACTAATCTAAACTTTCTTAATATCTTAGATAAGATCATTATAAATGTGTGAGTTAATTTGCGATATTTAGAAAATATAACTAAGCATATAATTACACTAGCATGAACTGCAAATCCTATGCCTATTAAATAAAATAAATTACTTGTGTTTCTTCTGAAAAAATCCAATTTCCAAAATATAAGGATTAAAGAATATATAGTTAATATACCTTGATAAAGAATAAATTTAATCATAAGCGCTGAAGCAGATTTGCCAGCTCCGAGACCTTGTTTTATAAGCGCGTACAATTGCATTGGTTGCCCACCAGATGCAAATGGAGTAATTGAGTTGAAATATTGACCTATCAAAGTAACTTTAAACGATTCTTTAAATTTATAGTTTTTTTTCATTAAGAACACTGTATTTTGCAAGATTTTAGCTTCAAAAACCCAATATAGTAGCATGGAAAAGACAGCTGCAACTATCCACCGTATTTGCAAATGGTTCATTTGATGAATTAAATCCATCCAACCATGCGTGAATATAATCAACAATACAAAAATAGCTGCGGAGGATATCCCTAATATTAAATTAAATTTATAGTTTTTCATTAATTTACCTTCCCTTTACTTTGTGTATTCAAATTATCATTATACTGTAAATTATTATTTGATTTCTCGTTGTTTTCAAGTTGATATTACTATTAACAACATAAAAGTGATTATAAAAATTATATAAACAATCTTTAATTACAAATAGCTTTAACTATTATATCATGAAATTTAGGCAACATTCTTAAATTTCATGATATAATAGTTATTTTTTAGAAGGGTAGTAATGGTGGTATAAGTTATAATTATTTTATATATTTAAACTGCAAAATAGCCGGTTTCCACACATACAGTAGAAATCGGCTATCTTGATCATTTAATGCTAGAAAGAAAGCTATTTAATCAATTTATTTTCCCTTAAAAAGTCTTCTGCAACTTTTGCTGGTTCTTGACCAAGCTTATCAACCTTATAATTTAATTCAATCATTTGTTGATCGTTAATTTTTCCACCTAATTTATTAATTAAATCCTTAAGTTCTGGATGTTTCTCAAGAGTTTTACTATTAACTAGTGGTACAGCATCATAATTCGGGAAAAAATGTTTATCATCTTTTAAAACTTTAAGTTTATATGATTTTAATAATCCTTCGGTACTAAAAGCATCTATAGCATCTACTTTTTTATTGCCTATAGCTGTATACCTTAGACCTCCATCAATTGAACTAAAACTTTTAAATTTCAAATTATATACTTTAGTTATTCCTGGATAACCATCTGCTCTATTACAAAATTCTAATGTAGCACCGAGTATAAGTTTGTTGCCAACCTTTGCAAGGTCCGAAATGGTCCCTAGATTGTATTTTTTTGCAGTGTCTTGTCTTACAGATAATGTATAAGTATCATTAAAACCAAATGGCTTTAGCCAAGTTATACCGTAGTTTTTGATATAATAATCACTTACAACTTTATAAGCTTTAGCTGGATCATTAATTGGTGCTTTCTTCATAATACCAACTAAACTCATTCCTGTATACTCAGGGTACATGTCTATTTCTCCAGATTTTAATGCAGAATACGCAAGGCCTGAACCGCCTAAATTTAAATCCGTTTTGACTTTAAGATTCGTATTTTTTTCTATTAATGTTGCTAGCATATTACCTAATATAATCTGCTCAGAACTGTTGTAACAACCTACCACAATTGTGTCACTTTTTTTTGTGAACGCGTATACTCCGCTAGCAATAAGTATAATTGCTAAACTACTAGCTATGATTTTGCTGGTTTTATTAAACTTATATTTTTTCTTAGACAGTTTAATTGTACCATCCGCTTTTCTGATTCCTGGAGGTGTTACCCCTTGTTCAATTTTTTCTACAATGTAGTCCATTAATAGTGCCAATATACATGCAGGAATTGCTCCAGCTAGAATCATATTGTTATCTACCGTTTGCACTCCTGAGAATACCATATATCCAAGTCCACCTGCACCAATGAACGCTGCAATTGTCATAAGTCCGACAGCAGTAACTGCTGATATTCTTATACCAGTCATAATTATTGGAAAGGCAAGTGGTAATTGAACCAATTTAAGTATTTGTTTATTTGTCATACCCATGCCTTTTGATGACTCAATTACATCTGGATTTATATTCATAAGTCCAGTATAGGTATTTTTTATAATAGGAAGTAGTGAATATAAAAACACCATAAGTATTGCTGGCGTACTACCTATTCCAAGGATAGGTATTAAAAACCCTAATAAAGCTAAACTAGGTACTGCTTGTATTAAATTTGCGAAACCTATAACGGGCCCCGATAATTTCTTAACTCTAGATATTAATATACCTAAAGGAATTCCAACAATTATGGCTATAACTACAGCAAATACGGTTAGCTCAATATGCTGTAGTGTTAAATCTATTATTTGCCCTTGTCTTGAAACTACAAAGTCTTTAAAACTAACTATTCCATTTATTATGCCCATTAAGCCTCATCCTCCTGGTTAATATACTGATTGCTTAAAACAATTAACAAACTGCTCTCAGTAATTAGTCCAACTAATTTTGAACTATCATCTACAACTGGAACATACCCAATTTTAAGTTCATTCATTAGATTTAATATATCTATTAAAGAGTCATCTAAATTAACTGTTTTAATTTCTGTGCCCATAATAGTATTTACCTTTATAGAACCTATGTAATTCCTTATAATATCTTTTATTGTAATAATTCCTTCAAGCTTATCCTCTTTATTAATAATTAACAAACTGTCTACCTTGTTTGCTTTCATGATTTCTAAAGCCTGAACCACTGTTCGGTTACCACTAGTTGTAATTGGCTCTGTAATCATAATATCCTTAGCTTTTATAAATCCTGGTTGCTGCCATATTCTATTTTTACCTATAAATTCTTTAACGAAATCATTAGCAGGGTTATTAAGAATTTCTTCTGGAGTATCAAACTGAACAATATTTCCGTCTTTCATAATGCAAATTCTATCGCCAAGCTTAAGTGCTTCATCCATATCATGTGTTACAAAAACTATTGTTTTTTTAGACTCTTGCTGAAGGTTAAACAATTCATCTTGGAGCTGATTTCTCGTAATTGGGTCTAAGGCACTAAAAGGCTCGTCCATAAGAATTACATCTGGATTTGTTGCCCAGGCTCTTGCCACTCCAATTCTTTGCTGCTGACCTCCACTTAATTCACATGGATATCTGTCTACGTACTCTTCTGGCGCCATTCCTACCATTTTTAAAAGTTCAGTTGTTCTTTCTAATATCTTATCTTCTGGCCATTTTTCGAGCATTGGTATTATTCCAATATTTTCTCCTACGGTCATATGTGGTAAAAGTCCTGTTTGCTGTATTACATATCCCATATTACGCCTAAGCTTAATTGTATCTTCCTTTAATATATTTTTATCATCTAAGTAAATACTCCCTGATGTTGGTGAAATTAACTTATTAATCATTTTTAAAGTTGTGGTTTTACCGCAACCACTTTGTCCTACTATAACAACAAACTCTCCCTTATTTACAGTAAAACTAATGTCGTTAATCACGGTTTTGTTCTTAAAAACCTTCTTTATATTCCTAAACTCTAACATATAACCTCTCCTCAATATAATAATAGAAAGTCAGCCAATTTTATTAATTATAACTAACAACTTATATAATATCATAGGATTGTCTGTTTGGAAAACTCCATAAACTATGAATAGATGGTACAATTGTATCAATATTCGTGTTTAGTCGACATATGGATAAAAATGATCCATATGCTTGATATTAGTACCATTATTGGCTGTATAGTGTCTTTATATCTGGTAAAGGGAGATATAAGGGTTTGAAGGGTTTGTTGTAGATGGAAAGTTACTACATATACGTAAAATAAGTGTAGTTATTATTTATTCATACTACTGAAATTTTCTAATTTTTCGACAAATAACGTAGCAATTTTTGATAAATTTTTCTCGTGAACTAAATAAGAAAAAAACCTATTGTATTTTGTTTTAGTAGGTATGATTTTAAGCTCATTGTTATTAGCGGCCGTAGTCACTACTAAAGATGAAATAAAGGTTACACCTAAATTATTTTTAACAGCTTCTTTAATAGCGTAATTACTTCCGAGGATAATGAAATTCTTTGGTGATATGCCTTCTGTATTTAAAAAAATATTTAGATACTCACCAGTACCAGAACCTTCTTCCCTATGCATCCAAGTTTGATTAGACAAATAGGTTTTAAGATCGATATTTCTATTAAAAGTAAAAGAATTTGGAGTTACAACAACCATTGTATCTTTATAAAAGTTTTTAAAAGTATAGTCATGAACAGGAACTGTGCCTTCAGTTAAAGCAATATCAATATCATAGTTTTTAAATCTTTCATAAATATTATGGGTGTTCTCAATAGCAACTTCTAGTTTTACATTTGGAAACTGTTTTATAAATTCTCCAAGTATCAATGGAAGTAAAAATTCTCCTATAGTCATGCTTGCACCAATTTTTAAAGTACCAGAGGTGGAATTATGATAATTATTAAGTTCCTCTTTTGTATCATCCAAGAGGGATATTACTTGTTTAGCTTTTTTATATAAAATTTCTCCAGTTTGTGTAATTAATATATTTCTTTGTTTATTTGATCTTTCTATTAGTCTTGTGTCAAAGCATTTTTCTAAAGTCTTAATATGTAAGCTTACGCTAGGCTGAGATATGTTGATACTATTTGCAGCTTTTGTGAAGCTTTTTTTATCTACAACAGCAATAAATGTTTTTAATTCCTCAATCAAAATTATCACCTTACCTATCAGAAATACTAATAAGTATTATAAAAAACATGTATTATACTTATTGGTTAAAGAACAGTATACTATAGTCATAATGATGTTACAATAGGAAAGGATTGATACGGATGAAAAGTTTAAATGAAATTCTTCTTGGTGAAGTAGAGGGCTTTAGAGCACTTGGATATAAATTTTTGAATGGCGAAATGAGTAAAATGGATTTTAAAGGAGCTTCAGGGGGAATGGGCGTGTATGCCCAGCGTAGTGGCAAGGAATTCATGATAAGATTTAGAATCCCATCAGGAATCGCTTCTACAAAGGATATCAAATTAATTTATGAGTTTGCGAAGAGGTATGAATTAGAGAGTATACATTTAACTACTCGTCAAGCAATACAATTACATGGAATTACTATTGATGAGGTTTGTGATGCTATGGAGGAAGGTATAAAAAAAGGTTTATATTCAAGAGGTTCAGGTGGCAATTTCCCTAGAAATGTTGCAATTTCGCCACTATCTGGGGTAGAGGTGAATGAGGGTTTTGATGTATCGCCTTATGCAATAGCCGTAGGACAACATTTTTTAAATAAGGTATATACGTATAAACTTCCAAGAAAATTTAAAGTTGCTTTTTCAAGTAATGAAAAAGATGAGTCACATGTAACTGCTACTGATTTGGGTTTTTTGGCGGTTAAAGAAAACGGAATAGAATATTTTAAAGTGTATTTAGGTGGTGGAATGGGAAATAATTCAAAATTATCTGCGAAGAGAGAGCAATTAATTAAGCCAGAAGATATTTTATATCATGTTGAAGCAATAACAGAACTTTTTATTAATGAAGGTGATTACGTAAACAAAGGAAAGGCTCGCATAAGATATATTATGGAAAGAATGGGCGAGGAGCAATTTATAAACTGTTATAATAGTTATTTGGAAAAAGTTAAAGATAAATTTAATGAAAATTTAAAAATAAAGGTTGAAAGTAAGATTTATGACAAAGTTGGTATCGAAACTCCTATAAATAGTTCAAGACTATTTTCTCAGAAACAAAAGGGGCTATACAGTGTGTATGTTCATCCAACTGGTGGTAAATTAAAAATTGAACATTTGGAACTAATAATGGATAAAACAAAAGCTATGCATGATGTAGAGATAAGACTAGCTATGTCAGAAGGAATGTACATTAGAAATTTGAATGGGAAAGAGGCTGAAGTAATCCTTGAGCTAACAGATGGAATGGGCGGAAACACTTCACTCGAATGTTCTGTTGCTTGCATTGGAGTTCCTACTTGTCAGATGGGAATTTTAGAAAGTCAGCGTACTTTAAGGGAGATACTAAGCTATTTTAAAGAAAATAATTTAACAAAAGACATACTGCCTCGTGTTCATATATCAGGATGTACTAATTCTTGTTCTGTACATGAAATAGGCATAATTGGGTTTTGCGGCAAAAAGAAAAAGGTTCAAGATGAACTTATGAATGTATTTGAATTACATTTTGGTGGAGATCTTGGAATAGGTAAAACAAAGCTTAGTAAAAATTATGGCGATGTTTTGCAAAAGGAAGTACCAAAATTTTTATTTGAACTTGCAAGTGCAGTAGATAATTCTAATAAAGAGTTCACCAGTTGGACTGAGCAAAATGTAGATGAATTTAATGAAATTATAAGTAGGTACATAGTATAGGGAGTTATTCTTATATTAACTTATAATTTCATTATATATAATTATAAAAGTGTAGATAATTATTCTTATAAAGTGTAAAATAAAAAATATAAATACAAAATTGTTAAAAAGAAGGAGGGATAGTTTTGGAGGTTAATCAAATATCACAACTAGTGAAGCTTATGAGCGCTACCGCAACTAAATCAACTACAGGGGTCTCAGGTAATGATGCCAGTTCTAACTTTGAAGCTCTACTTAATCAAATGGTAAACGCAACGCAAGATAAGACTTTAAATAATGCGACTACAAGTGTACCTAGTACTGATAGTAAGGATACTGTAGTTAATGGACTAGATAGTTTATCATTGCAATCACAAAAGGCTCAACAGCTTCAACAAATTGTAATGCAACAAATGATGCAAATTATGGCTTCACAAGATACAAGTAGCAGTTCAAGTATTGGCACTGATGACAGTTCTGATAGTATTGGTTCAAGTACAAATAGCAATAATGACTTAACTCAATTACTACAAACTATAGTTCAAGGACAATCTGATACTGGTGCTACTACTAATGGACAAACCGTTACAAATCAAGCTAATGCTGCAGCACAACAGGTGATAATTTAAATATTACTGCTCATATTGAATTACGAATTAAGGGAA
>DHIM01000018.1:0-34624 GCA_002403785.1 Clostridium sp. UBA4746 | reverse complement strand
TTCCCTTAATTCGTAATTCAATAATTAGATAAGTTAGCCTAAACTTAAGTTTATATCTCAGTTACAACACAGTTGTTAACAGTATTTTGACTCCAACGAGTGCTACAACAGAAGCTACAACACATAGAGTAATAAAAATCGAAGTATTCTTTGACATTTCAGGTATATTTTTATTTTCAGGATTCATAATAAATTGTCTCCATTTCTGCCCTTAAAAGGCTCTATATTATAAATTTCAATATAATACTGACCTGATATAATTTTTTACAAGTAATATTTTAGTGGGAGTTGCATTATATTATTGTTGCGTAATATCTTCTATTTACTATACTACTAAATAATTATTACGTTTAGGTGTCAATATTGTAAACAAATTATAACCAATTTGGGAAAAAACGTTGGGAACATTTCTATTATAGCACATTTCTTATGGTAGACTAAGGCTAAGTGACCAATAGACCACTTGTAGATAATGGAAAAATATATTAGTATATACTTATAATAGGTATAAGTCCTATATAAAATGGCTTTATGCCAGTTTTTGGAGATATTAGGAGTTGAAAATAAATTCATAATAGTGTGGTAATTTTTTAGCATTTTCTATCAATTTAATAAAAATTTAATATTTACCTAAGAAATCTTTAATAATTATTGTGTAAAATATGAATTATGAGATAAAAACTTAAAATAGCAAATAAATGGGAGGCAATTATGAAAAAGAAAATTATTATTGGCGTTCTTATAGTGGCTTTAATAGGTATTATTGCTGGAATTCAAATTACTTCAAAAAATAGGAAGCAGAGCACAAGTGTAAAAACTGCAAAGGTTGCAATGGGTGATGTAAAGATGTACTTATCGACTACAGCTACGATAAAATCTAAAAATGAAAAAGATTATTCCGCATCAGCAACAACTAAGATTTCAAATGTTAATGTTAGTGTTGGTGATAAGGTTAAAAAAGGTAAGACCCTTTTAACTTACGATACAGCTGACTTAAACAATCAAGTAGAAGCAGCACAAATTAATTATAATAATACTACATCTCAGAAAAATGATGCAGTAAATAAAAGTAATGATGCAAAAAATACCGTATCAAGCACTAAAGATATTCCTGCAAATGCTGCAACAATCAGTTCAGCAAAGGCAAGTGAATTATCGGATGAAAAGACTAATCAACTAAACAATGCTGTAGAATCAGCAAAAACAACGCTTGATGCTGCAAAAATTAAGTTGTCACAAAATTCATACATTACGTCTGATATTGATGGAGTAGTAACAGATGTTAATGTTATTAGCGGTCAAACTGGAAGTCAAGAAACTGCTATAGTTGTACAAGATATATCAAATTTAAAGGCAGTTGTTAAAGTTGGTAAATATGATGCTGCTAAAGTAGCTATTAAACAACCAGCATCAATTATGAGTAATGGCAAGATTTATAAAGCGGAGGTCTCAAAAATCTA
This sequence comes from Clostridium sp. UBA4746, assembly GCA_002403785.1. Lineage (GTDB taxonomy): Bacteria > Bacillota > Clostridia > Clostridiales > Clostridiaceae > Clostridium_AD. Next base: position 33,164 of record DHIM01000018.1, on the reverse strand, counting down.
TCCAACAGCTACAGTTAATACAACAGCAGCAGGTGGGGATACAACTTTAACCGTAGAACTTGATGTACTAGAAGCAGCTCCCCAGTTAAAAGTAAACTTTGACTCAGACGTTGATATATTACTTAGCAAAGCATTAGGTGTTGTAAAAGTTCCCGCTGAAGCAATATTAACTAACAAAGATGGGTCAACTTATTTGTTTGTTGTTGAAAATGATAAAGCAGTTCAAAAAACTGTGAAATTAGGAGTGCAATCAGATGCATTTGCACAGGTTGAAAGTGGAGTAAAAGTTGGTGAGAGTGTAATATTAAACCCAGGAAGCACCGTTACAAACGGCGTAATGGTTAAAGATGCTGCGACTACAGGAGGAAAACAATGATAGAAGTAAAGGATATATTAAAGAGGTACGTAACTGGTGATATTGACTTTACTGCACTTAAATCGGTAAGTCTTAAAGTTGAAAAGGGTGAATTCACTGCGATAATGGGACCTTCGGGTTCGGGAAAATCAACTTTTATGAACATCTTAGGATGTTTGGACAGAATGGATGGAGGAACATATTTTCTAAATGGACAAAATGTTTCAAATCTTGAAGATAATCAACTTGCACTAATAAGAAATAAAGAAATAGGGTTTGTGTTTCAAGCTTTTAATTTACTTCCAAGAATATCAGTACTTGAAAACGTAGAACTTCCAATGCTTTATGCAGGAGTATCACCAAAAGAAAGAAGGCTACGAGCACTCTCAGCACTTGAAAAGGTTGGGCTCACAGACAGAGTGAAACATAGACCTAATGAAATATCTGGTGGTCAAAAACAAAGAGTTGCTATTGCAAGAGCAATGGTTAATAATCCTGCAGTTATTATGGCAGATGAGCCGACAGGTAACTTAGATACAAAATCATCAATTGAAATTATGAAAATATTTCAAAAGTTAAATGCTGAAGGCGCAACTATCTTAATGGTTACACATGAAGATGATATAGCAAAATGTGCAAAAAGAGTTGTAAGATTCCTAGATGGGGATATAGTTGATGATTACCTTGTTGAGGGAAGAAAAATATTATAGATAATATTAACATATACTTTTTATAATGAAATGGAGGGCAGTTATGAACATTCTAGAGAGTTTTAAAATGGCTATTTCGAGTATTTTATCAAATAAAATGAGATCTTTTCTCACGATGTTGGGAATTATAATAGGTATAAGCTCAGTAATTACTATTGTTTCTCTTGGTAATGGAGGGAAAAACTATATAGCAGATCAATTTGCTAAAATGGGATCCAATACAGTTACGCTAAATGTAGATACATCGAAAGTGGAGCAAACAAGTGATTACTTTACACTTGATGATGTTAAGCAAATAAAAGATAGGGTTGATACAGTTAAATATGTTTCTCCAACTGTATCCGAAAGGGGAAAGGCAATAACCGATACTAAAACTAGTACAGCAAACATTACTGGAGTTAACACAGATTATTCAATGATAAGTAATGTAGAAATTGTCTATGGAAGGTTTCTAAATGATAGAGAAGTTGAGGAAGGTAAGGCTGTTGCGGTAATTGATCAAACCTCAGCAATAGCACTATTTGGAAATGATAATGTTGTAGGAAAATCATTTAAACTGGGACCTGTAGCTTCTAGTAAAAGTGCTACTGTTGTTGGCGTTTCAAAAGCAAGTAGCATGTTTGGCGGTAGCAGTGGTGGTGGTCGCCCTAGTAGAAGTGGTGATAGTACGCCAACGCTAGTAACGGTACCAGTTACATTTTTGCAAACTTTATATCCAATAGACTTTAACATTTCCACACTTAGTATAACATCTACAAACCAAGCAAACTCGGTGCAAACTGGAAATGATGCCTTAAAAATTGTTCAGGCTAAACATGACAATAAGACAACGGATCTTTATAAGGCTACTAATTCAGCTAGTATGCTTGCTTCAATTAATCAAGTATTAGGAATTTTTACAACATTTCTTAGTGCTGTTGCATCGATATCTCTTTTAGTTGGAGGCATTGGAGTTATGAATATAATGCTAGTTTCTGTAACTGAGCGAACTAAAGAAATTGGTATTAGAAAAGCAATAGGGGCTACCACTAACGCTATATTATTCCAGTTTTTAACTGAATCCGTTATCTTGTCGCTTATAGGAGGCCTTATAGGTATGACACTTGGTATTGTATCAGCTCAAATAATCGGATCTTTTGCAAATATCGTTCCAAGTGTCTCAATCATTGTTGTTCTAGAGGTTATATTATTTTCTTCAGCTGTTGGCGTATTCTTTGGAATTTATCCTGCAAGGAAAGCTGCAAAATTAAATCCTATAGATGCGCTTCGATATGAATAGAATTTAGGAGGAATCTTTATGTCCATAAAATTTAGACTTATAGTTTCATATATGGCGATGCTTATAGTTCCAATTATTTTGTCTTTGATTGCATTACCAGTTGTTGCAAGTTTTTATGTGAAAAGTATTGATAAGGCGTATGACATAAAATATAATGGACATCCTTTTCAAAGTACTATATTTAAAAGTAATCCATTGAAGGACTTGGTTGATAAGAATTCATTAATACTTATGGACATAGAGAAAGATATAGAAGTAAATCCCGATATACTTGCAGATACTAATTATTTATCGAACCTTGATAAAAAATTGAAATTGACTCACAGTGGAATAGTAGTAAGAAAAAATAATAACATAACCTATTCCACTGATTTTATTAATAAAGTAGCTATTAAAAAGAGCCTTCCAAAATTTGGCTATACGTTTGAAGATAGAATGAACCACAACCTTATGCTGAATAAGCTTATACTGTTTAAGCAGCATGACTTTTATTTTGCAGATAAAAGCTCAGGAAGTGTCTTTTTAATGACAGATGCTGGAGCAATGGTTACAATAAGTAAAAGTTTTTTATTAGTATATATTATTGTTGTTATTTTAATAATGATATTAATTAATGCAATACTTATATATTGGGTTTCTAAAAAAATTGTCAAGCCCTTAATAGCATTAAAAAATGCTTCGACTAAAATAAAAGAAGGCTATCTTGATTTTGAAGTTAAGGCTAATACGAATGATGAAATTGGAGAACTTTGCAAAGAATTTGAAGGCATGAGGTGCAGGCTAAAGGAATCAGTTGAGGTACAGCTTCAGTATGAAAATAACAAAAGAGAACTCATTTCGAATATTTCGCATGATTTAAAAACTCCAGTAACTGCAATTAAAGGTTACGTGGAGGGCATTAAAGATGGTGTAGCAGACACACCTGAAAAAATGAATAAATATATAAATACTATTTATAAAAAAGCAAGCGATATTGACAAATTGATAGATGAGTTGTTTCTATTTTCAAAACTTGATTTGAATAAACTACCTTTCAGTTTTGAAAGGGTTGACATAAAAAGTTATTTAAGCGATAGCATTGAAGAACTCAAGTTTGACTTGGAAAAGAGCAATGTTGAAATACATTTAATTGATGAAATTGAAGATCAAATATCAATTTTTGCTGACCGTGAAAAACTACGACGAGTAATAATAAATATTGTTCAAAACTCTGTAAAATATATGGATAAAGAAAGTGGAGAAATACTAATAACACTAAAGAACTTAGGGGATTTTGTGCAATTTGAATTTAAAGACAATGGTCGAGGAATATCACAAGATGCTCTTCCATTTATATTTGATAGATTCTATAGAGCTGATCCGTCAAGAAATTCTCGAACTGGGGGAAGTGGCCTTGGACTTGCAATTGCCAAAAGAATAATTGTTGGACATGGTGGTGAAATATGGACCGAAAGTACAGTAGGACTAGGTACTAGTATATTTTTTATTATTAAGAAATATGGCGTAGAAAGGTCGATGATAAAATGAAAAAGGTGTTGATAATAGAGGATGAACTTAGTATTGCAGAGCTCGAAAGGGATTATCTCGAGATAAATGATTTTTCTGTTGATATTGATGTTGACGGAGAAACCGGGTTAAAATCGGCACTTAACAAGAATTACAATCTTATTATACTTGATGTGATGCTCCCTAAGGTTGATGGTTTTGAGATTTGTAGACAGATAAGAAATGTGAAGGATGTTCCTATACTTATGGTTTCTGCTAAAAAAGAAGACATAGATAAAATCAGAGGGTTGGGTCTAGGGGCTGATGACTATATAACGAAACCTTTTAGTCCGGGAGAACTTGTTGCAAGAGTAAAGGCTCATATCTCAAGATATGAGAGATTAAGAGGAGAGAATAAAGACCGAAGCGATATAATTGAGATAAGGGGACTTAGTATTTACAGTACCTCTAGGCGAGTATATGTTAATGGAATCGAAGTGATATTAACTGTAAAAGAATTTGATATTTTAACACTTTTAGCTCTTAACCCAAACAAAGTATTCTCAAAGGATAATATCTTCAATGAGGTATGGGGAATAGACTCATTTGGGGATGTTGGAACAGTTACGGTACACATTAGAAAGTTGAGAGAGAAAATTGAGGTTGACCCGTCAAACCCTAAATATATTGAAACAATATGGGGCGTTGGATATAGATTTGAACTGTAAGCAATTATTGACAATGTAAATATAGTATAGTAAAAATTATTTAATTAAATATTAGGAACAAAAGAAAAAGGTGCTACAATTAAATTTAGCATCTTTTTCTTATTAAAATGATTAGGTGATGATTTGTTATATTTTTATATAATTACAAAAATAATTACAAAAATAATCCGATTATTGAAGGATTTTACAAAACGGTATTGAATACTTAGTAGAGAGGTAATGATAAAGTTTATTATTGCATATATTTTAAAGAGGTGAACGATTTTAGAAACAAAAATCAAATACTTAAAATAAGCTAGAGTCTAAGAAAAATTAAAAAACGTTGAAGGGAGACTTTATTATGAATTTATTAATTTTAGCACCAGTATGTTCTATATTAGCCCTTATTTTTGCAGGATATCTTGCATCCAAAGTATTAAAAGAAGATGAAGGAACCGAGCAGATGAAAAAAATTGCTAATTCTATTAGAAAAGGTGCAGATGCCTATCTAAAAAGACAGTACACAGGAGTGGCTCTTTTCTTTGTAGTTATGTTTGTAATTCTTGGAATACTTGCGGTATCTGGGTTTCTTACCGCGGTTGCACCTTTTGCATTCATAAGTGGTGGATTCTTCTCAGGTCTCTCAGGCTTTATTGGAATGAAAATTGCCACCCATGCAAATGTTAGAACTACACATGCAGCTGGGAAAAGTCTTAACAGTGCTTTAAAAGTTGCTTTTTCAAGCGGGGCAGTAATGGGACTTACTGTTGTAGGTCTTGGACTTCTTCATATTAGTATATTTTATTATGTATTGGACTTTGTCTATAGAGATTTAGAACCGGCAATAAGAATTCAAAGTATAACAAGTGCGTTGATTACTTGTGGAATGGGAGCTAGTGCCATGGCATTATTTGCGCGAGTTGGTGGAGGTATATTTACTAAAGCCGCAGACGTAGGTGCAGATCTTGTTGGTAAGCTTGAAGCAGGAATTCCTGAAGATGACCCAAGAAATCCAGCGGTTATAGCTGATAACGTTGGAGACAATGTTGGAGATGTAGCTGGTATGGGAGCAGATCTATATGAATCCTATGTTGGGTCAATAGTAGCCACTACTGCTCTTGCCGTAGCAGCTGGACTTGGAGTTTCTGGTGTTGCAATTCCTATGACTATAGCATCTATAGGCATACTTGCATCCATTATTGGAACTTTCTTTGTTAAATCAGGGGAAAAAGCTGAGCAAAAGGGTCTTTTAGCGGCTCTCAGACGGGGTGTTTATGTTAGTTCTGCAATAATTGCAATAATTTCCTTCTTCCTAGTTTGGAATGTACTTGGATGGAATCACATAGGAGTTTATTTTGCAATATTAAGTGGGCTTGTAGCAGGTAATTTAATTGGTGTTTGTACAGAGTACTTTACGTCAGATACGTACAAGCCTACTCAAAAACTAGCACAAACAACAACGACTGGTGCAGCCACAGTTATAATAGGTGGTCTTTCACTGGGAATGATGTCTACTTTCCTTCCTGTTGTAATCGTATGTTTAGCTATAGCAACTAGTTTTTATTTTTCTGGAGGAGCAGCAGATTATAATATGGGTTTATATGGTGTGGGTTTAGCAGCCGTAGGTATGCTTAGTACACTAGGTATAACGTTGGCTACCGATGCTTATGGTCCTGTGGCAGATAATGCCGGTGGTATTGCTGAAATGACTCATCAAGAGCCTATAGTACGTGAGCGAACAGACGCTCTTGATTCTTTAGGAAATACTACTGCAGCTACGGGCAAAGGATTTGCTATAGGTTCTGCAGCACTAACTGCTCTTGCGCTTATCGCAGCATATAAAGATCAAGTAGGGATTATTGTAAAAAAAGAAAATTTAGATTTTGTTCTTAACTTGTCTATATTAAATCCCGCTGTTCTTATAGGGTTATTTATAGGCGGAGTGGTGCCTTTTATATTTGCGGCACTTACCATGGATGCTGTAGGTAAGGCAGCACAACTTATAGTGGTAGAAGTTAGAAGACAATTTAAAGAGATAGTTGGTCTTATGGAAGGTAAAGCAGAAGCGGACTATGCAAAGTGCGTTGATATTTGTACAAGATCAGCTCAAAAGGAAATGATTCTTCCTGCACTACTCGCTATTATTATTCCGTTAGTAGTTGGTTTACTTTTAGGTGTAAATGGCGTGGTAGGATTACTAGCAGGAGCAACTGTAACGGGTTTTGTACTTGCTATTATGATGGCAAATGCAGGTGGAGCTTGGGATAATGCCAAAAAACATATTGAGGCTGGAAACCTAGGTGGAAAAGGATCAGATTGTCATAAAGCTGCTGTTGTTGGTGACACTGTAGGAGATCCATTTAAGGATACCTCAGGTCCATCCATAAATATATTAATTAAGTTACTTTCAATGGTATCAATAGTATTTGCAGCAGTTATTTTGCAGTTCTCAATATTTTAAAATACATTTATGACAGGATATATACTTGCTAATAGAATATTTCTAAGAATTAAAGATATAAAATATAGTAGGGTGAATTTTATACTAATTATTTGGTATAAAATTCACTTTTTATTTTAAAAAAGTCATAAAATATTAAATAATTCTATAGATAGAACATATTAACCTTCTATCTCTTTGTAAACTAATCCTTCGCGAACTCCGTTTTTACTAAAAATAATGTTTTTAATTTCCAACCTATCAATTAATATAGTTACAATTTTTGCTGCGGCAACAACAAAGTTAACTTCTTCTTTTGCTAAACCTTTTTCTTTTAATCTCTCAGCATTTGTTTCATGTTTTAATTTATGAAAAATTTCTTTGAATTCTTCTGATGAAATAGAATTTCTAGGAAATAATTCTAGAGTATTGTTTTCTTTTTCTGAATGAATATTGCCGATGTTTGTAATACTTCCACCTATTCCAATTAAATTAGGACATTTAATGTTCTTAATCCAATCAAGTTTATTAAAATAGTCATTAACAAATTTTTTCAACTCATTTTCTTGTGTTTTGTCTATTTCATCATGAAGGTTAAATTTATCTGTTAGGGTAACAACTCCAAAAGGAAATGATACACTATTCCCCATATTACCATCTTTAACTAGTATCAATTCGGTGCTTCCACCACCTACATCAATTATTAAATCATGGTCTGAAACCCTCATACTGTTTACAGTTGCAAAATAATCATAATATGCTTCTTCTTGACCTTTAAGTACTTTTATATCTAATCCTACAAATTGTTTAACCTTATCAACAAATTCCTGTTTATTATTAGAACTTCTTACGGCTTCGGTTGCGACTACTATAACTTTATCTGTATAATCGCACTCATGTTTAAATTTAGTTAAAGTAGTTATAGCTTCATTCATTTTATCTTCAGTTAACATGTTATTAATTTTTTTACTTAATATTACGTAGTCTTTAAGCTCTTTTTCTATAGTCAAACCTTTATCTGTATTTGCTATAATCATTTTTATTGAATTAGAACCTATATCTATTACACCTATCTTCAATTTATTCACTCCTTGTATAATTTACTAAAACAAAAAGAATTATATGTTTTTATATTATCCCAGTATAGGTTTAGAATTATTCGTAATTATATGACGAACAAAATGTTCTTTAATAATTAATGATTTTTATGATTATACTTTAAAGAAAAATGGGTAAACTAAAAAAGCATTGAATAATCCAGTGTAATTTTGATAGTTGAAGGGAGAATTTTTATGAATAAAAATAATTCAGAAGAAACAAAGAAAGTTAATAAACAATCATCAGTTCCTAATAAAAATTTTAGCGATGTTTCAAATGATGATGTAACTAGAATGTATAATAGGAATGATATGACTAGTGGACCAAGTGATGCTACTGAAGAAGAAAGAAAAGAAAATGATGCACGTTCAGCAGTGAGTAAAGAATCCAATGAAAATAAATAGTCAAATTATTTTTAAGAATTGTTTTAAAAAGAAAAGCTCTTTATGGAGCAGTTAATAAAAAATAGTGTCTGTATAATGAGGCACTATTTTTTATGTGCTCTTAAATAGCGTAAATATAAAATTTATTGCTTTAATATTTTCTTGGTGTTACAATTATTATCATAAACTTATAAAAATTAAATATCAGCTTAGGTGCCCTGTGAGAGGGGTTAAAAGGGAAAGTGGTTAAAATCCACTGCAGCCCACCGCTACTGTATTAGAGGATGAAATCCAGAAACCATTGGGAAACTGAGAAGGTTGGAGAGTAAGAAGATAATTAAGCCAGTAAACCTGCCTATCGCTTAAAATTTTAGTCTTCGGAGGGAGGATGAAAAGTGCGTAATTTAACAACAGTATTGGTTTATTTGATACATAAAAGTTTAATTGCATTATTCCACATCCTTGAGGTGCGGTTTTTTTTATTTGCAGATTTTTTTACATAGGTAGTTATTTTTAAAATAGGGGGGTATACTATGAAAAACATTGTACTTATAACAGGTGGTGCAAGGAGTGGCAAGAGTACATATGCTGAGAAACTAGCTAAAGAGGCTAAGGGCGATGTACTTTATATTGCAACTTCAATTCCATTTGATGATGAAATGAAGGCTAGAGTAAAAAAACATAAGGAAAGAAGACCAGATAATTGGTATACATTTGAAGGCTATAAGGATTTAAAACAAGTATTTTATAATGAAGGAATGCACTTTGATACTATTTTAATAGATTGTGTAACAATAATGGTTACAAATCTTATGTTAGATCAAGCAGGGGATAACTTTGATGATATTAATAATGAGTCTATCGATATAATGGAAAGTGAAATTTTACAAGAGGTAGCTGACTTTCTTGATGAGGCGGAAAAAAGCTTAAAAACAATAATTCTTGTAACTAATGAAATTGGTTCTGGAATTGTACCCGAATATAAGATGTCTAGGGTTTTTAGAGATATTGCGGGTAGAGTAAATCAGTATATCGCTTCAAGGGCACAAGAAGTACATATGGTGGTTTGTGGTATACCAATTAAGATTAAATAAGAGTAAGAGAATTATTATTTATGGAGGTACCTATGTTTAAAAGAAAGAATATGTTCAAAAATAAAAATATGATAAGTATAATTTTAGCTGTTTTTGTATGTTTTGTGCTCGGTGCATGTGGTAACAAAACTACAACTAATAAGAATACTGATATTACTAAGAAGGAAACAAGGGATGTGGTATATCCTTTAAAGGTGGTTGATTCATATAAGAGAACAGTTACCATTGAAAAAGAGCCTAAAAGGATTATTACAATTGCACCAAATATAACAGAGGTGATCTATGCTCTTGGTAAAGGATCAAGTCTAGTTGGTAGAAGTAATTACGATGACTACCCAACGGAGGCACTCAAAGCTCCATCAGTTGGTGACTTGCTAGAGCCAAGCGTAGAAAAAATTGTTGAATTAAAACCCGATGTAGTTATAACCTCAATTCTTTTTAATAAAGATGTCATTAAAAAATTAGAAAATCTTAATATAAAGGTTATAGTGCTTAGTGATGAAAAAAAATTTAGTGGTGTATATAATACAATCTCAAAGCTTGGACAGGTTGTAAATTCTAGAGAAAAAGCACAGTTAATAACATCAGATATGAAAAAGAAGGTCGCAGATATAACGAGAAAGGTAGCAAGTGCTAAGAAGCCAACAGTGTATTACATCGCAGGTTTCGGTAAGGGTGGTGATTTCACTGCAGGAAAAGATACATTTATAGGCAATATGATAGAAATGGCTGGTGGAAAAAATGTAGCGGACGACGTAATTGGTTGGAAATACAGTCTTGAAAAGCTTGTAGAAAAGAATCCTGATGTGCTAATATGCTCTAGGTTATATGATTCAAAAAAAGGAATAGAAGTTACTAATGGGTACAAGGATTTGAAGGCAGTCAAGAGTGGTAAATTATTAGAAGTTAACGAAAATATTATTGTTAGGCAAGGACCAAGACTTGCAGATGGGTTAGAAGCAATTGCTAAATTAGTTCATCCTGAACTTTTCAAATGAAGGGGCTAAATTACCATGACATTTATAGAAGAGAAAAGTTATTATAAAAGAATTTTTGCAGTGGGGGTATTATTACTCTTAATTGTTATAATTGTTGCTACAAATATTGGGGTGGCTAACATTTCTTTAAAACAGACGACCTTAATTATATTGAGTAAAATTCCAATAGTAGATAACTTTGTGTCACTCGCCGGAATTAAATATGCATCTGTAATCATACTTCTGAAATTAAGACTGCCTAGAATACTTTTGGCCTGTCTTGTAGGAGCGGCACTTTCAGTGGTTGGAACTTCTTATCAGGGAATTTTCAAAAATCCAATGGCAGACCCCTTTATACTTGGGGTTTCGTCTGGGGCAGCACTTGGGGCAACTATAACCATGGTTTTTCTTAAAGATATTAATTTCTTTGGAATGAGCATGATAGCATGCAGTGCTTTTATAGGGGCTATAGTAACTACTTTTTTAGTTTACAATATTGCGAGGGTTGGTACAAAAGTTCCAGTGGTTACACTGTTGCTTGCAGGTGTTGCTATAAATTATTTATTATCCGCTATTATTTCATTAATGATGACCTTTAATAGAGATAATATTGAGGAAATTGTTATGTGGACTATGGGAAGTTTTTCAACAGCCGGTTGGAGTGAAGTGATTTTACTGTCTATTGTAACAGTCCCATCAATTTTATTAATATCCGCATTTTCACGAGATCTAAATATTATGCTTCTTGGAGAAGATAGTGCTAGAAGTCTTGGTATTGATGTAAATGGGTTAAAAAAACATATATTTGTAATAAGTACTTTAATGGTGGCGGCGGTTGTATCTGTAAGTGGAATAATTGGGTTCGTAGGACTTATAGTGCCCCATGCTATTAGAATGATTTTTGGACCTGATAATAGGGTGGTTATACCATTTTCTGCAATTGGTGGAGCTATATTTCTAATGATTTGTGATACCCTTGCAAGGGTAATACTTCCTCCGTCAGAAATACCTGTTGGAATCATTACTTCAATTTTCGGAGTGCCATTTTTTATATTTTTATTATATAAAGTGAAAAAGAAGGCGATTTAGTTGATAGAAATAAATAATGTAAGTTTTTCATTTGAACGAGAGGTTTTAAAAAAAATTAATATAAATATAGAAAGAGGGCAATTTTATACCATTCTAGGACCAAACGGATCAGGTAAAACTACTCTTTTAAGGATACTATCTAAATCGCTCCATATGGATAAAGGCGAAATTTTTATTGATGAAAAGGAATTGAAACAAATAAAACCAAAGGCTCTAGCGAAGAAAATGGCGGTGGTATCGCAAAGCACAGAAATTGAATTTGATTTTTCAGTACAAGATATAGTTCTTATGGGAAGAACACCTCATATTTCTAGGTTTCGTTCAGAAAGTGAAGATGATATGGAAATAGTAAAGAGTGCTATGAAAATGACAAACACTTGGGAATTTCGAGATAAAAGCATAAATGCATTAAGTGGTGGAGAAAGACAACGAGTGGTTGTTGCAAGAGCAATTGCTCAAGAGACAGAAATAATTCTATTAGATGAGCCTATTTCTCACTTAGATATTCGTCATCAAATTGAAATAATGAATCAATTAAAACAATTAAATCAAAACAAAAATATTACAATTTTTGCGGTGCTTCATGATTTAAATATAGCAGCTGCGTACGGCGATCATATGATTTTAATGCATGATTGCGGAGTTTACAAAGATGGGACTCCAGAGGAAGTATTAACCCAAGATATAATTAAAAAGGTTTACGGATTAGATATATATATAACTAAAAATCCTAAAACAGGCAAGACTTTTGTTATGCCTTTTTAAAATAAAAACAGCACAATTATAAACTAATTGTGGTGTTTTTATTTTGAATCAACCGCTATTATTATTTAAGGCTTTCATTTACGTATGATTCATCAATTTGGTAAAATATATCTTCGTTTATATTTCTGTATGTGTTATAGTCTGAATTTCCTTCTATTTTGGGCGTAGTTCTGTATTCATTGTTATTAGGAACGCTACGTTCATCCTCATCTGAAAATATTACAGGGACTACTGCTACTAAATAGTAGGTGGGATAATAATTTATCATAGTCACTCCTCCTATTTGTAGTCTTCGCAATAAATTTTAAAGTAAGCTTTTGGAAACTTACATAGTGGGCAAAATTCAGGGGCTTCTTTTCCTATATGGATATATCCGCAATTCATACATTGCCATTTTACATCCGTGGTTCTTTTAAATATCATGCCGGCTTCAAGATTTTCATAAATTTTCATAAATCTCATTTCATGATTTTCTTCTACTTCTTGTAATTCTTTATAGAAATTTGCAATGTCCATAAAACCTTCTACTATAGCATCTTTTTCAAATTGTTTATATAAGGTGTTGCTTTCATGAGCTTCTCCTTTTGCAGAATCTTTCAAATTTTCTGCGGTGTTTTTATTCATCTTAAGAAATCTATTAAAAACTTCCCTTGCATGAGCCTTTTCATTGTTTGCAGTAGCTTCGAAAATAGAGGCTATATATTCATAACCCTCTTTTTCTGCTTTTTCAGCGTAAAATGTATATTTATTTCTTGCTCTTGACTCTCCTGCAAAAGTACTTAGAAGATTTCTTTCAGTTTTACTACCATTTAATTGCATGTCTATTCCTCCATTAAGTAATTTATCTTCTTTATTATTCTATTCAGTATGCTTTTAATGGTTACCTTAAAAAAAATGACATCACATGAAATGTATGAAGAGTGAATGTGATGAGTTGAGTGAAATTGTATTTTGTAATTAAAAAACATTTTAACGGAGAATTTAACATATATATGTTAATAAAGAAAGAACCAAAATTAATTAGGAGATAAATATGCATGAAGTTTCTATAATTCAAAATGTTATTAAAATAGTCTCAGAGAAAGCAATTGAAAATAAATTAACTAAAGTAAACAAGGTAACTTTAAAAATAGGAGAGTTATCTGGTGTTATGGCAGAATGTTTAAACTTTGCATTTGAAATCTGTATAATGGATACAATGCTTGAAGGTTCAACTTTAGAAATAGAAAAAGTAAGTGCTGTAGGTGAATGCAAGGATTGTAAACAAGAATTTCCAATTGACCATTTTAATAAACTTTGTCCGTGCTGTAATAAATTTTGTTCAAGTATTATTAGTGGATATGAGCTTTATGTAAATACCATAGAAGGAGATTAAAATATGAGTGAAATAAAGATAGTTACGAACATTCTTAAAAGAAATGATGAGATAACCTTTAAAAATAAAGAATTACTTGACGAAAAAGGAATTTATGTAATAAATCTAATGAGTTCACCCGGTTCAGGTAAGACTTCCTTGCTTGAAAGAATAATAGCTAAGCTTAAAAATAATATAAATATAGCTGTAATTGAAGGAGATATTTATACCACGAAAGATGCCGAGCGAATAGAGGCTCAGGGTGTTCCAGTGATTCAAATCAACACTTGCGGAGCGTGCCACCTTGATGGTGAAATGATAAAAAATGCATTAAATTCATTAACCCTTGATAAAATTGATTTGCTTGTAATAGAAAATGTAGGTAATTTAGTTTGTCCTGCGGAATTTGAAATTGGTGAAGATATAAAAATTTGTGTTTTGAGTACTACAGAAGGGAATGACAAACCTTTGAAGTATCCACTAATGTTTGAAAAAAGTGGTGTTATTATTTTAAATAAATTAGATTTAATAGAATTTACTGATTTTGACAAAGAAGAGTTTTACAGAGATATAAGATCTTTAAATGCTAATGTAGATACATTTGAAACATCCTGTGTTAAAAATCAGGGTATAGATGAAATATGTTTATGGTTAATGCGTAAAATACAAAGTAAAAAACTAAAGATTAGATAAATGAATAATATTTTTTAATTTAGGGGGGAGTATTTTGCATGAAAGAAAACTTATAAAGAGTGCCATAAAAGAAATCCATAGAGGCGCGGCGAAAAAAATTAATTTTGTATGGATGGAGGCTAACGGTTGCATGGGAAATATAATTTCTTTTCTTAATGCAGATCAGCCAGATGTTCTTTATTTCCTGCAAGAAATGGTTAATTTGAAATTTAGCCCTAGCCTTATGCAAGCAGAAGGTGAAGTTGCCTATGAGGAATTTTTAGAGGTTTTAAATACAGATTTTATATTAGGAGTAGAAGGCGCTCTAACTAATATTGATGAGGGCTTTTATAATATATTTGCAACCTATAAAGGTAGACGAATACCTACAGCTGAAGCGATTAAGTTAGCATCGCTAAAAGCAAAAGCAATAATAGCTATTGGAACTTGTGCTTCATTTGGAGGAATATCAGCAGCTATTCCTAATCCAACAGGATGCGTAAGTTTAGGGAATTTCATTGGAAAGGAAGTAATAAATATTCCGGGTTGCCCTGCGAACCCTTTGTGGGTTATGGGAACTATAGCTAGCATTATTCTTCATAAAAAGGTTGAAATAGATGAGAAAGGGCGACCAGTAATGTTTTTTAAAGAAAGTAACCATACTAATTGCCCAAGACGCTCATATTTTGATAATAAAGTATTTGCAGGAAAGCTAGGAGAAAAAGAGTGCATGATAAAGGTTGGATGTAAAGGGCCTATTACAAAAGCTTATTGTCCGCTTGGATTATGGAATTCAAGAATCAATTGGCCAGTAGAGGCTAATACGCCCTGCATAGGTTGTGCTAGTGAATTTTTTCCGGATGGTACAGAACCATTTGTTAAGTACTAAGAGAGGCTTAAAACCACAGGCAGATAACAATTGATAATTCAAATATATTCCAGAGTGAGGTGATTATGGTGACTACTAAAATAACGATAGATCCTATAACTAGAATTATGGGTCCCTTAAGTATAGAAGTAGAAATCAAAAAAAATAAAATAGTAGAGGCTAAAAGTGGTGGGATTCAGTTTAGGGGCTTTGAAAAGATGTTGATAGGACGTCCGCCATTAGATGCAGTATATTTTACGCAAAGAATATGTGGTATATGCTCTACGTCCCATGGATTAGTAGCGAGTCTTGCGCTAGAAGATGCACTAAAGGTAAAGCCGAATGAGAACGGAGTAAAAATCAGAAATTTTGCGCATGGAGCTGAGTTTCTTCAAAATATTATAAGGCAAATTTGCATTTTTGTATTTCCAGATTATGTAGATATAACAGCGGTTCCAGGAAATTCGGGCTATGACTTTAGAATTCCTAAGAATTATACAGAAAAAATTAATAAAGACTATATGAAGGCGCTAGAATGTAGTCGCCTTGCCCACGAAATTGTAGCTCTTATTGGGGGAAAAGCACCACATAACCACGGTGTATTTGTGGGCGGTACCACAGCAAACATGGATGCCTCTAAGATTATGAGACTTAAATCTATACTGCACTCAATAAGTGAATTTATGTGCGGAAACATGGTTTATGATATAAATATTATAGCTCATTATTATTCAGAGTATTTTAAAATTGGTGGTGGGACAAAAAACCTTTTAACCTATGGACTATTTCATGATTTGTTTAATAAAGAAATGCAGTATGTAAAGCCTTCAAGTTATATTGACGGTGAGGTAGCTACTTTAAACGTAAAAGCAATAACCGAAAGTTCAGCATTTTCTTGGTATAAAGATTCTAAATCTAGTGAAGTGCCATCAAATTATCCTTCTGAAACGGATATTAAAAAGCCGGGAGCATATACATTTATTAAAGCACCGAGGTATAAAAGTAAAGTTGTACAGGTTGGACCGCTTGCCCGTATGGTTTTATCAGGTTCCTATAGAAATAGTATATCCACCATGGATAGGCTAATGGCCAGGGTACTCGAGGGAAAGAAACTTTGTGAAAAAATGATCCTAATACTTGATGCAATCGAGCCTATACCAGCAGTACAGGAAAAATATACTATTCCAGAGAGTGCACAAGGGATAGGGCTCTGTGATGCTGTTAGGGGGGCTCTTGGGCATTGGACTACTATAGAAAAAGGGGTTATAAAGAATTGCGATATAGTTACCCCTACTGCTTGGAATCTTTCGCCAATAGACGAGATGGGTCAGCATGGAGCTCTCGAGAGCGCTCTCATTGGTACTGAAATTCAAAATCTTAAGAATCCTGTGGAAATAGGTCGTATAGTAAGGTCTTTCGATCCTTGTATATCTTGTGCCACCCATGTTAATACAGAATACGGTGAGCCTTATAATATAAATATTATTTAAGTTATTTGAAATAAAACAACTATAATGCTAACTAAACATTTTTCCAAGTGCCTAATAATATATGAGTTATATTTATATACAATAGAAGGAGAAGAGTGGAATGAGTGAAATAAAAATTAATATTAATATGTTAAATACTAATGAGGAGATCCATGAGGAAAATAAAAATCTCTTCGATGCAGAGGGCATATTTGTTATAAATTTAATGAGCGCTCCAGGTTCGGGTAAAACCTCTTTACTTGAGAGGTTAATTCCGAAGCTTAAACAAAACTTGAATATGGCAGTAATTGAAGGAGATTTATATACTACTAAAGATGCAGAAAGAATTGAAGCCAAGGGAGTGACCGTAGTACAAATTAATACTGCGGGGCCCTGTTATTTAGATGGAGGAATGGTAAGGGAAGCATCATTAAACTTTGATTTAAGAGAGATAGATCTTATTATTATAGAGAATGTCGGTAGCTTAGGAGCCCCTGCTGAATTTGAAATAGGTGAGGATATAAAGCTCTGTGTGCTTAGCGTTACGGAAGGTAATGACAAACCTTTAAAATACCCACTGATGTTTGAAAAAAGTACAGCTATAATTTTAAATAAAATTGATTTAATGCAATTTACGGATTTTAATGAAGGAGAATTTTATAAGGATATTGAACTAATAAATTATGAGGCAAAGATTTTTCAAACCTCATGTACCAAAAATAAAGGAACAGATAAACTTGGTGAATGGATTTTACAACAAGTAAACAATAAAATAAGAAGTTACAAATATAAATTTTAATGTCCTGTTTATAACAGGATTTTTTTATATTAAGGAGTTGAGTTAATATGTGTAAAAAAGTTATTGCTATAGGTAATAGGTTAATGATGGATGATGCAGTAGCAGTGCTAATTTTAGAAAAAATTAAAAATATCCTAGAGGATGAAGGTATAGAGACTATTATAGGAGAAACAGATGTAGAATTTTGCTTTTCAAGGTTAAATGAAGAAGATGTATTTTATATTATTGACTCAACATATTATGGAAATTTACCAGGCACAGTAACTTTTAAAAGTTTGGAGGATATAAAAAAGATTAGGAGCCAGAGTAGGGCTATTCATTCTTTAGGCTTAATGGAATTAGTAAACATGTACAAAATGAATATTAAGGGTTATTTTATAGGAATTGAGATTGCTAATATAGATATAAATATTGGGTTAAGCCATATTTTAGAGGGAAAATTAGAATGCATATCTAGTAAAATATTGAAGTTTATTATTTCATAAATACTCTAAATGCAAGCATATGTTGATAATAAGAGTGAAATTGGAAGTTTGGAAAGTAAGTCTAAAAATATTATTTGGGTAAAGATTATGTCAATTAGAAAAAGTAAGCAAATGAGAGTTTTTTTAATTAATGAAAATATGATTACCGTTTACTAAGCCAAAAACTTCAATGAGTTGTTTTTGACTGCTGAGTTAAAAGATGGTATACCTAGAAAGACTGATTATTATAATTATAATGTTTATAACTAATTGAAAGTATATTATGTTTAACAGTTATTATATAATGATTTGCATAAGAAAAGAAAGTAAATGGATAGATAGACAAAATTTTTAATGGGTAGGTGATAAAATGAAATACTTAAGGCAATTAATGATTGTTTTAATTCCATATCTTATTGGTACTGCATTACAACTAACATTACAGTTACCAATTCCAGGATCTGTTATTGGACTCATTTTACTGTTTTTAGGATTACAAGTAGGAATAGTTAAAGTTGAAATGATAGAGGAACTTTGTGAGTTCCTGTTATCGAATATGTCTTTTTTCTTTATTCCTGCGGGGGTAGGTTTAATGACAGCTTTTGGTGTATTAAAAGGAAAATGGATACCATTTATAATTATAGTTGTTTTTCCCACATGTTTAGTTTGGACTGTAACGGCTTATATGGTTAAATTTTTAAGGAAGGGACGAATAAATGAATGAATTAATTACTTCACCGATCTTTGGCGTAATAGCATCTCTTATAGCTTATGAAATTGGGATCTTTATAAAGAAAAAAGGGAGACTTTCAATATTTAATCCGCTATTAATAGCAATTGTTATATTAATACTTTTTCTTACAAAATTTCACATTACATATAAAGACTATAATAATGGAGGTCAAATAATTTCATTTTTCTTATTTCCGGCTACAGTTGCATTAGCACTACCTATGTATAAAAAATTTATTTTATTTAAAGAAAATGCTACTGCAATACTTATAGGGATTTTTAGTGGTGCTATTTCGGGTTTTATATGTGTAGCATTTCTTTCAAAATTATTTGGACTAACTAACTTGCTCACAAAATCTTTAATGCCAAAATCTATAACAACACCTATAGGAATAGCTTTGTCAAAGCAGTTAGGGGGACTTTCATCAATTACTGTCGTAGCTATTATTATGACAGGAATTATAGGCTCTATTGTTGGACCTTTTTTATATAAAATTTTTAAAATTAAGGATAAAGTTGCTCTGGGTATTGCTATGGGAGCATCTTCTCACGCAGTAGGAACAGCGAGGGCTATGGAAATGGGAGAAATCGAGGGAGCAATGAGTGGCTTAACTATGGCTATATCGGGGGTTGTCACTGTTCTTTTATATCCTCTCTTATGGAAAGCGTTTCTGCAAATGTTTAATTAATTGATTATAATATAACTAGCTAACTCTATAAATATAATGTATGAAGATCAAGGAGGTATTATAATTATGAAAAAAGATGAGAGTAAAGGCCCATTAAATAAATTGTTTGATTCAATAGACAATTTATTATCCGATGAGAAAGAGCAGAAATTAAGAAGTAAATTGGGTAAAGAAATACGTAAATTCATTTTTACAGAAGAAATAGTTGAAAAACTTAATGAGAATGATTTTACAGGTTTAGTTGAGGAAGAAGAGAAAAAAACGGTACTTTTTTCTACAATATTTCCTGTTTTTGTAGAGAAAAATGATGTTATCTTTAGGCTGTATAAGCATAAAGTTGAAGTGGATTTGTCAGATGAGATGAGGGATAGATATATTTACATATTTTCAGATGGGAGACTTACATCAGGTTCATTTCAATGTTTTAAGCTTTATGATGATGAATATATTTATGGAGTAAAAAAGATAATAAATATGATCCCACGTTTTAAAGAAACTGTAAAAGAGGCTCTAGTAAATTTGAAAAATAAAGAAGATTTTGATAAACAAGAAATGGGAAATGTTAAGGATAGAGAAATAATAGCTAAAAATAATTATAATGAATTATTAGAATGCTTAAGCAAGTTTGCATAAATGTGTATTAATAATCTGGATAGAAATGAAATAGATTGAAATTTGGAAGAGCTTATTACACCTATTAAATATATAGTAAGGGAGGAGTATATACTCCTCCCTTACTATATATTTAATCTTTATAATTTGAAAGTATAGCGGTTGCATCTCGCAGCGCGCCACTTACCAGATTAAAATTATTTTCAATTTGTCGTTTATTTTCAGGCTTTTGTACTGAACTGAGTGCATCGTTCAGACAACTTTTTGCATTTCGAAGATGATATGCTACTTCTTCAAAATGCTGCTTAGAATTTTTGGTTTCCATGAAAGAGTACCTCCTTAGTGTTTTGAAGAATATTAGGGTACTATTTAGCAGTTACTACTTAGCACTCATATTATTATATTTAAAAGACAATCAATTATGACTATATTATTTTCATATTTGTTTTCTATCACTAAGCTTAAAGGTTATGTTGATTTACTCAGTGAACAAAATTTAAATAGGCAGATCTACGAAGTAAGTAGTTGGTGACACTACGAAATTTATTAGATTCCCATATCCGTTTACTACAGACATTAATTTGTAACATCCTGCTCCTTCTCCAGAAGCGTTTATCCAAAAATCATCAATCATGGTGATCATACCGTGAAAAGGTTGAAAATTTTCCATATTTATTCATCAATTTCTTCTTTACTGTTTTAAAAGCATTCGAAACTACTAATTTCTCTAAGATCCATTCCAAAAAATCTCCAAGTATTTCTATTCCAACGAAAGCCTGATACGGATCTAGGACCCACAAATGTAAGCCATGCCCAGAATCCTCTTTCTCTTCTTGACCATATATATACCAATCTAAAAATACAAGGCCTAATTGCACCTGGGTCTACAGCTAGAGGGGTAGCACCAAACTGCTGCCCTTGAGGCTGTGATGGTGTAAAGTTTGGAGGCACAGAAGGTGGTCTGCCTTGGTGTCCGTGAGGAGGCCTACCTTGAGGCCCCTGAGGTCCAGGTTGGAAAGGAGTAGGTGGAGCCATTTGCCTATATGGACACGCTAAAGGGAGATCTTGAGTTTGATCACCATAGATATAGTCAGGGTCATAAAATCTAATAAAATCATCATCAATATACATTAAGTTAGCTCCTAAAAGTATTTACATTATAATATATGGTGGACTATACTTTTTTGTTATTTAAATTTAAAGCCGACATCGTTTTTGTGCGATGTCAGCTTTGTATTCTATTTTACATCAAGTAATCCTAAAATGGTTGATTTATTCGGAATAAATGTACTATAATACAAAAGGTAAAGACTTTAATACGAATTGTTAATAAAATGTAAATATAGTGAGGCTATGTTTTATATACTAGGGGGTGGGGTTATCTTAAAAATGAAAAAGAGTGTAGTTATAGTTATTGTGATTGTACTTGGAATGAGTATTATAGGTATCCATTTACACAATAACAATAAATACTTGTACAAAATTAATATTATTGAACGAAATATAATAGATGAAAAATTCAATGATGCAGAAAGTAATATTAAAAATTCTGAACTAAAAGAAGAAGATGTAAAGAAATTAAGCGATAAAATTAAAAAACAAAAGGAAATTGTAATAGTAAAAAAAGATATAGAATCTAGCTTTAGATATTTATATAATTTTAAAACCGAATCAGACAAAAACTCGAGAAAAGCCTTGATGTATGCTTTTGATGGCTATATGGAAACAATGAATTATAAAAATATAGAAAAATGCAAAACATTAGGGCTGAGTGAGTATTTAACAAGTCAAGAGGATAGCTATTTAATTTATCTTAAAGACTTTGGTATAGATGAAAATGAAGTTATTAGAATATGTAAGCTGAAAAAAGATGAAAAACAAGTTATAATAGATAATAATAAAGTTGTAGAAAAACAAATAGAGTCTAATGTAGAAGCAGATAAAGCAATTAGAAAAGTTACTTCTGCAGAAGCATTTGAATAGTAAGTGTAATGCATAGATAAGTTTAAAATTGATAATATGGGAATATAGAACAGTTACCCAATATCTTTGAGGTACAATTACTATAAATATATAGTTGACCTAAGGAACCTTTTAAATGTCTTATGAATATCATAGTACAAAGACCTTTCAAGTATAATATTAATAAGCACTCACTTCCCAAAGAGAGTGTTAAATTCATTTTTAGCAATATTATTTATCTTATATTAATGTTAAATTGTACATTGTAAAAACAAATAACATGGAGTAAACCCCCATGTTATAACGAGAATGTTTATACAATTACTATATACTCAAATCTCTTTTTTTATAAAATACATATGTGATGATTAACGTTACCGTAATAATTAACATTGATAATATTACAAAACTTAATTGAAATCCACCGCTAGATATTAGATTTTTAGCTTCAAAATATTTAAATGGTGTAAAATATTTAAGATTTTCAAGTTTACTGTCCATGTCTATTGCCATAGATAATATATATGTGATTAGAAGAACTGCTGTAGATATAGATGTTGCAGTCTTAGGATTTTTGCTTGTAGCAGCTATGGCTGTGCCAATAAACATAAATATAAGCTGCAAAATAAACATTCCACCCATTAAGAGTACTATCTCCGTACTTACGTTTTCCCCTTTGCTATATTTTCCTACTACAATAATTGAAGAAACCAAAGTGACAATATTAAATATTAAAACATTTATAAAGGCTGCAGATAGTTTTGATGTTATAATTTTATATCTTGAAATGGGCTTTGAAAGTAGAAATTCTGCGGTTTTATCCCGTTCTTCTTTTGAAATTATATCAGCTCCAAGCATAGCAGCATGAATAGTTGCCATAAGCGCTAAATATAAAAAGAGCATCCCGTAATAACCACTGGCCTTTGACAAATCAAAACCACCTATACCAAAAATTGTTTGCATAGATTTTGGCATTTGTGCAAATATATCATTCATAGATTGACCAGAAGATGATAATGCAACATATTTGCCCATACCAGCAAAAACCATAAATATAATGCCAAGAGCCCATATAATAAGCCCTTTTCTATGGGCCTTCATTTCTACAATAAATACATTCATAAACTAACCCCCTTCGTATTCCTTATTATCTATTAAACAACTATAAATTTGTTACATACGGTAAATTATCATCTTCGATGCGAAGATGTCGTTAGACAGCATGAACATCCTTTTTAGAGTATACAAAATAACTGGTAGTAATTGCTGCAACAATAAACAATATCCCTATTATAATAAATGAGACCTCATAACTAGAATTTTTTAGAATGTAGTTTGTGTCAAAATACTTAAAGGGTGTAATATAACGCATGGCCCCATCTCCTGTAGTCGCTGCAAACATACCAATAATAAAGAATGAAAATACAGTGCCAAGGGAAATAGGTAGCACAGATTTAATCTTTGGCATCACAACAGAAATTATAATCCCCAAAGCAAGAAACATAAGCTGAATGAAAAACAATGTAATAGAAATCATAAAAAATATTTTATAACTATAGTTTTCTGTTGAAACAGCGGACACCATAATGCTTGAAGCAATTAAGTATGCTACATTTGTAATTACAAGACAGGTTAATGCAGCCATTAGCTTTGATGTTATAATTTTGCTGCGGGTAACAGGTTTCGTTAAAAGAAAATCTGCTGTTTTTGCGCGAACTTCCTTTGATATAATCGATGTTCCGAGATTCATAGCTTGAATGGCACCACATAGTGTTGTATATAAAAACATATAGGAGTAAAACCCCAAGACAGAAGACATACTATCTACAGAGAGCCCTATTGCTTTTCTTAATGGTTCTGGGAAACCTTTCATTATTTCTTTAAATGCTGCAGCTTCCTTTGAAAAAGAGGGGAATAGTGACAAAAAAAGAACAACAAGTGTTATTAAAGAGCAGGTCCAAATAATAGTGGATTTTCTATAAGCCTTCAATTCGTGCAGAAACATATTCATAGCTTTTAGTCCTCCTTTTCGTAGTAATGCATAAAGATTTCTTCAAGGTCTGGTTCTTCAATCCAGAGATTGGATATTTCAATTTCTGAAATCTTTTTCATAATAATATTAATATTACCGCTAAATAAAAAGTTTATTATGTTACCCTTTATATCTAAATTGGTGACACCACTTAACTTAAAGTAATTATCATCTGTTTTTGACTTTGTCTCAATTTTGAACTTTTTATGGTTATTTTCTTGTAATGTACTAATCTTATCAAGCTTTATGATTTTACCCTCTTTAATAATTGCAACGCGGGTACATAACCTCTGAACCTCACTTAAGATATGAGAAGATAGTAAAATTGTAACACCCTTTTTATTCTCTTCCTCAAGGAGTTCAAAGAATTTTTGTTGCATAAGTGGGTCGAGTCCACTAGTAGGTTCATCGAGTATAATAAGTTTAGGTGAGTGTAACAGTCCTTGGACAATACCGACTTTCTTCTTGTTGCCAAAGGATAAATCATCAATTTTCTTATTAAGATCAAGATCCATTATCTCGGCCAATTCACTAATTCGTTTACTGCAATCTTTTTTGTAAAAACTAGCTGAATACTTTAGCAAATCAATAACCTTCATATTGTCATAATAAAAGACTTCTGATGGTAGATATCCTATTTCTTTCTTTATCTCAGGTCCAAATTCAACGCAGTCCTTACCAAAAATCGTAGCGCTACCACTAGTTGGATAAATTAAAGATAACAATGTTCTAATCGTTGTTGATTTCCCTGCACCATTTGGGCCAATAAACCCAAAAATTTCGCCTTCTTCGACATTAAAACTTACATCGGTAATTCCCCTTGATTTGCCATAACTTTTAGTTAAATTTTTAATTTCAATAACATTCATTAATAAGACCCCCTTTTATTATTAGACTATCAATTTATATGACTAGCATTATTTATAGAAAGAATTTTTTAAAACATTCATATAAACATCTGCTTGTGCTACGGATTTTTGATAATCCTCTTTATTTGAAGTTAGTAATTTTTCGCTTTTCATCATTTGTGTTCCGAAACCATCGATGGTCCAAATTATAATATTAATACATTTTTCTGTATCTAGACCTTCCTTGAATTTTGATGTATCCATATTTTCGAATATCTTGTTATAATTACTAAGGGTTAGTTCATCATTAATAAGTTTTAAATCATTCTTTATATTTTCCGATTTATCCCTGTATGCAACTTCAATAAATACAAAGATATCAGCATATTTCATTAATAATTCTAATTTTATAAGCGCACATTGACGTAATTTAACAAAAATATCTGTTTCATCCATGTTAATTTTCTTGTAAAATTCATTAATGTAGAGATTGATACAATAGTCATATAAGAATAAAAACAAACTTTTTTTATTCTTAAAATAGTAAAATAATAAACCTTTTGATATGTCAGCTTCTTTAATAATCTTATTTGTAGACGCGTTTTCAAAACCGTTTTGTGCAAATTCTTTCATAGAAGCATCTAATATACGTTTTTGTTTTTCTTGTTGTAAATTTAGAAATTTAGAAAACATTTTTAGCTCCTTTCTTAATGAGCAAATATGATTGACCATATAAGTCAATTTCATTTTAGCATTATTGACTCAGGTGGTCAACTGTTTAAAATTTTAAGCATTAAACACTCCTGTTTCCTATATTTTAGATTTTTATGTTACAATCAATATATTATAAGGGCGTAAATCTGCAATTACGGAGTGGTTTTACTTTATTATCATGATATATTAATAAATTATATATATGCTTTATCTAAAATAGTTTTAGCAAGAAAATTACAATAAATGGAGGCAATGAATTTTGATTGATAATGTTTTTGATGTAATACAAAAAAGAGTTGGAAAATTACATTCACAGCATGAGATACATGAGTCTTTTCGATTCGGCATTCTTCTTGCAATTGCTGGTGGATTTTTGGATTCTTATACATTCATAGGAAGAGGAGGAGTTTTCGCTAATGCTCAGACTGGAAATATCGTACTCTTAGGAATATATGCTGCAAAAAGAGAATGGGTGCAGGCACTTGTTCATATTCCACCTATATTAGCTTTTATTATTGGTGTAATTGTTGTTCAAGCAATAAAAAATAATTCCTCACGCTTGTTTATACTGGATTGGGCAAGGGCAGTTTTAGTTTTTGAGATTATTGTTCTTTTTATCATAGGATTTATACCTAATACTTTTTCAGATATTATTGTGAACATTATAATTTCGTTTGTTGCTTCAGTTCAAGTAACTTCTTTTCCTAAACTTGCCGATTATCCATACAGTTCAACCATGTCCACAGGAAATTTACGATCAGCTTCAAAGGCAGCATATATTGCTTTTACGCAGAAAGATACTGAAGCGGCTATTCGCACTATTCGTTTTTTTACAATCGTCCTCTCATTTTTACTTGGGTCATTTTTAGGAGGTCTATTGACATTTATTGTTGGGGTCAAAGCAATATGGGGCGCTGGAATTGTATTAGTAGGTGCTTTTATATTATTTAGCACGGCTGAAGGTCGAAGCAAGTAAGAAAAGGCAAAAAAACATGAAGTAATAATTAATTAATGGAGGTAGTAGAATGAAAGTATTGGGGATAGTAGGAAGTAAAAGAAAAAATGGTAATACAGCATATTTAGTGCAACAAGCATTACATGAAATTGAATCTAAAGATGTAGAAACTGAGCTGATTTTCCTTGGAGATTATAATATTAAAGGTTGCACTGGTTGTGAAGGATGTAAAGACTCATGCAAATGTGTAATAATGGATGGCATGCAGAAAATATATCCACTTATCACAAACTCTGATGCTATTATTTTAGGATCTCCGACGTATTTTTATAACATAACCTCAGATATGAAGGCTTTTATTGAAAGGTTATATTGTTACCAAATTTTCGAAGAAAATGATCGCTCAGTTTGGTCAAGTGTTAATGAAGTATTGGGTGGGAAATATGCCGCTGTTATAGCTATTTGTGAACAAAATAATGAAGGGGATATGGGGTTTACTGCTGAAGCTATGAAGAAACCTCTTGAAGGCCTAGGATATAGAGTGTTATCGACTGTTAAGATTCTGAATTTGTTTAAAAAGGGCGAAGCACTGCAAGATCAAAAGGCTTTAGAACAAGTAAGAATGGCTGGACAAAAACTAGAAAGAACATTTAGGCTAAGAAAAGAAACAGAGAAAAAACTTAAAGTACATATAGATTAGATTAAAAAAAGAATTAATATGGAGGGAAGTATAATATGGAAGACAAGATATTAAAAACAAAAGTTATAAGACCTAAATTTGATAGCAATTTAGATATTATAGAGTTATCGAAAGAAAATATTGAGGATGAAAGTGTTTTTTCGTATGGAACAATTAGTGATTGCTCTTTAGAAAACCATGAAGCAGACAGAATTACCTTTAAACAAGTAATATTTAAGAAAGTTGTTTTTGACAAAATAACTTTTAGACGTATAGAATTGTTGAATGTGAGGTTTGAAAATTGTGATTTATCAAATGTTGATTTTAATGAGGCTTCATTACATAGAGTAGAATTTCTGAATTGTAAAATTATTGGTATTAACTTAAGTGAAGCTACATTAAGAGAGGTAATATTTGAAAATTGCAACTGTCAATTTGCTTTTTTTGGTTATTCTAGTTGTAAACAAGTGGCATTTCTACAATGCCAATTACGTTCTTCAGATTTCCAAAATTCAACATTTTCAAAAGTCGAATTTCGAGAGTCTAATTTAAATCAATCTCAAATGAATTTTACAAGTCTTAAAGGAATAGATTTTACTAGTTGTGAAATTGAAGGTATGGGCATAAATATTCCTGATGTTAGGGGTGCAAGAGTTACAACTACGCAAGCAATTTCGCTTTCTGCCGTACTAGGTCTTATTATTAAATAAAAATAAAAATAAATTTTAAATTAGTTGTATATGTTTTTGATTGGTTATGCATAAAGATAATAATGTTTTTTATAATAAAAGACCCTATATAGGGAGGGTGATAAAATGGAAAAAGATTCTGCATTAACACCAATAGAGGTTGCAAAGATACTTAAAATTACAAAGAATACGGTTTATGAATTGGTAAAAAGAGGAGAACTTAACGCTTACAGGGTTGGTAATAAGATAAGAATAGAAATGAAAGATATAGAGATTTATAAGAATAAATCTAAGAAAATTCAAAAGTCTAAAGGAAGCGACTATGAATTAGTTGATTCATATACAACACTTGTAAATCCATATCAGGCAGAAAAGATTCAAAAAAGTTATGGCTTTGTTATTTGTGGTCAAGATATTATGTTAGATATATTATCAAGGCACCTACAACAACATACTAAAGGGGTTCAGGCACTTAGATCCTATGTTGGAAGTTATGATGGGTTATATGCTCTTTATCATGGTAATGTCCAGATTGCTACAACTCATTTATGGGATGGGGAAACAGGGGAGTATAATATACCTTATGTAAAAAGAATGCTTCCGGGAATACCAACAATCATAGTGCACCTTGCTAATAGAATGCAAGGATTTTATGTCCAAAAGGGTAATCCTAAAGGCATAAAGGCATGGGCAGACTTGAAGTGTCCTGGAATTACTATAATAAATCGTGAAATAGGAAGCGGTACAAGAATATTATTAGATGAACATTTAAAGATGCTTGGAATAATCGGTAGTAGTTTAGCTGGCTATGGAAGAGAATGCTTTTCACATCTTGCTGTTGCGAGTACTGTAGCAAGAGGGGGAGCAGATGTTGCCATTGGAAATGAAAAAACTAGCCAACAAGTGACGGAAATTGATTTCATCCCACTACAAACAGAAAGCTATGATCTTGTTTTTAAAAAAGAAGATATTAATAAACCTCATTTTCAAGCAGTCCTTGAAATTCTTAAGTTACAGGAATTCAGGTTAGAGCTAGAGGGTATTGGAGGATATGACTTAAAAGGTTTGGGTAAAATAGTTGCAGAAACATAATAAGATAATGGAGTGATTTAGTTTAAACTAAGTCACTTTCTATTTATTTAGAAGTAAATAAAATAAACATTGAAATTTTCAGTATATTAAATTATAATAAAACATAACAAAACATAACAAAACATGTCACAAATTAAATTATAGACATGTTTTGTTAAAAATGATTAAGAAACTACAAAAAACATGGGGGGATAAAGATGAAAAGAGGAATAAGTTCTTTACTAGGTATGGTTTTAATAGCGTCTACATTGGTAATGGGTGGGTGCGCTCAGAAGGCTAAAACTTCAGTAACTCAAAAACCAGTTACATTAACAATTTCAGCTGCTGCAAGTTTAACAGAAGCTATGGGTGAAATCAAAACACTTTATAAAAAAGAAAAGCCAAATGTTACAATAAATTATAATTTTGGGTCTTCAGGAATTTTACAACAACAAATAGAACAAGGCGCAAATGCTGATTTATTCTTTTCGGCGGCTACAAAACAGATGACCGCACTTCAGAAAAAAGATTTACTTATTGATTCTACTAAAATTAATTTATTAGGAAATACGGTAGTGCTTATAACTAAAAATGGATCTACATCAAGTATTAAGAGTTTTAAGGATTTGAAAAATGCTAATATCAAGAAAATTGCTTTGGGAGAACCGAAAACTGTTCCTGTAGGGCAATACTCAGAGGAAATATTGACGTCTTTAAAAATTCTTGATAAAGTAAAAGCAAAAGCTGTTTACGGAAAAGATGTTAAGGAAGTTTTATCTTGGGTTGAATCAGGAGATGCAGATGCAGGAATTGTATATGGTAGCGATGCTAAAACCTCAAGTAAAGTAAAGGTTGTAGCAAAAGCTGGTAAGGAATTATATAAAAAGCCAGTGGTTTATCCTGTAGCTGTAATTAAAGCTAGTAAAAATATAGATGATACTAAAGCGTTTTTGAAATATTTGTCTAGCGATAAAGCAAAAGCAGTATTTGTAAAGTATGGTTTTAGTTTTCTTGTAAAATAAGTTAGGAGTTGGAGCGTATGTCAGACTATTCACCATTATGGATTTCCATAAAGACATCTATTACAGCTACAATTATAGTGTTTTTTATTGGTATCGCAGTGGCTTGGTTTATGGCTAACTATAAAGGTCGTGCTAGAGGATTATTAGATGGGATTTTGACATTACCAATGGTACTTCCTCCAACGGTTTTGGGATTTATATTACTTATGATTATAGGCAAGAATTTTCCCATAGGAAAGTTGTTAAGTAAATTTGGAATTAATATAATATTCACATGGTATGCTACAGTTATAGCTGCAACTGTAGTTGCCTTTCCTTTAATGTATAGGACTTGTGTGGGTGCTTTTAGACAAATTGATGTTAATGTTATTAATGCTGCCAGGACCCTTGGAGTATCTGAACGAAAAATTTTTTGGAAAGTAGCTGTACCGCTAGCTTGGCCAGGAATTGCAGCAGGTACAGTCTTGTCATTTGCAAGGGCACTTGGAGAATTTGGAGCAACTATAATGATTGCTGGAAGTATTCCTGGTAAAACGCAAACAATACCAATTGCAATATATTTTGCTGAGGTAGCGGGAGAAACTGACAATGCTATTAAATGGGTAATATTAATATTTATAATATCTCTAACAGTTATGGTTGCTAGTGATAAATGGGCTGAGAAGCAAATGTTTATAGTGTCATCTGCAAGGAGAAAATAATTATGAGTTTAGAGGTAGATATTACAAAGAAACTACAAGGATTTGAGCTTAAAGTTGATTTCAAGGCAGACAATGATATTTTAGGCCTTTTAGGGGCATCTGGATCAGGGAAAAGTATGACCCTAAGGTGTATAGCGGGCATTGAAACGCCAGACAGTGGAAGAATAGTATTAAATGGACGAGTGTTGTTTGACTCGGAAAATAAAATAAATGTGCCTATAAGAAAAAGAAAGGTAGGATTTCTTTTCCAAAATTACGCTCTATTTCCAAATATGACTGTAGAACAAAATATTGGTTTTGGGCTCATTAAAAGTATTTCTAAAGTTGAAAAAGCACATAAAATCAAGAAGAAAATTATAGATTTACAGCTTGTAGGCATGGAAAAAAGATACCCTTATCAATTATCAGGGGGACAACAACAGAGAGTTGCACTTGCAAGAGCTCTTGTTGTAGATCCTGAGATATTACTCCTTGATGAACCTTTTTCAGCACTAGATGAGCATCTTAGAAGTAGTATGATTATACAACTTATGGATGATCTTAGGTCGTTTAAGGGAACTTCAATTTTTGTTACACATAATATGGAAGAAGCATATCAATTATGTAATAACATAATAATTATAAAAAGCGGAAGTATTGATGCTGTAGGTCATAAGGATACTATATTTAATAGCCCACCAACACTGTACGCTGCAAAACTAACAGGATGTAAAAATATTTCAAAAGCTAGAAAAATTGGGTCTAATATAGTAGAAGCTACTGACTGGGAATGTAAAATTACTTTTAATTATGAAATAGAAAGCAATATAACATATATAGGAATAAGGGCTCATTATCTAGAAATTAGTGAAGAAGATGAAGCCATAAATACTTTTAACTGCTGGCTTGTTTTTACTAGTGAAGCTTTATTTAGAACTAAAGTATATCTTAAATTCAGTGAACCAGTAGGAGATGAAAAAGATTATCATATAATGTGGGATATTTCTAAGGAGGAGTGGAATTTAGTTAAACAAAAACCGTTTCCTTTAAAAATAAGAATTAATCCAGAGAAAGTTATACAAATAAAATAAATATTCTTAAATAAACTCACTTTTTTCTCCAGTATAATAAATAACAAGCTGATGTAGTGCTCTTGTGCAAGCCACATATAGAAGATTAAGCTTTAGTTTAATATATAAAAAGGGGAGCACAATCTTCGTAATTAATATAGCATTTATCAAGACTTCTAGTGGTTTCTAATACCATCTCCTATGGTTTACTATAAAAACTCTTGATATTATCACGTATTATGTGATATAATACATGATAAATATATAGAGGGCAATTAGATGCCTTCTTTTTTTATATCAACTTCATTAAAAACTAATGAATGTGACATAACTATAATTGTGTTAAATTCGTTAAAATTAGCGTAGCATTGCAACAATTTACCTTAGCAGAATAGTTATTGTATAAAAACTTAAAATACATGAGAAATCAATAACATATTGTGAAATAGTAATAACATTCAAGTTTATTGTTAATAAGGATGGATGCAAATTGGACGCAATAGATCTTCATATTTAAAGATAATTAGCTAGGACAGTAGACAAGATTAATCTTGCAAGGATTATAAAAATATGGGCGTGAAATTGATAGGAACTAATATGAAGGGTGTGCAAATATGAAGGCAGAATATATAACTCCGTTTATACAAGCAACACAAGCAGTTTTTAAAACTTTTTTAAATGCTGATATTAAGTTAGGTGAGGTTAGCTTAATATCCTCGCCGATTTCAGCTTGTGACATGGTAATAATGATAGGAGTTGTCGGAAAAATTAGAGGGCAGGTCAGTATGGAACTTACTTATGAGACAGGTAAAAAAATGGTTTCAGCTATGATGGGTGGTATTACAGTTGATAATATGGACGAAATCGGTATAAGTGCAATCGCTGAATTAGGGGACATGATAATGAGCAAGGCATGCACCATTTTTTTAAAAAATAAAATTAATATAGATATTACCCCGCCAACAATTTTTACTGGAGACAAAATAAAAATATCAAACAAAGTAGCAACCATTAGGATACCTTTAATTCTCGAAAAATATGGGATCATAAATATAAATA
Organism: Clostridium sp. UBA4746; assembly: GCA_002403785.1. Classification (GTDB taxonomy): domain Bacteria; phylum Bacillota; class Clostridia; order Clostridiales; family Clostridiaceae; genus Clostridium_AD. Next base: position 342 of record DHIM01000018.1, on the reverse strand, counting down.
TTACAGCTGAAGGGATGCTATAATTTATAGCTTGGGCTTTGGTAGCGTAGTTTCCATATAAAATTTCATGATTTTCATATGCTAATACTAAACGTCCACATATTTTAGTTTATATGATGCCACGTTTAATTAAATGTAGCATATTTATAGCTGCATATCTTTGAAAAATCATCGGTTATTAACTTAATAGCCAATTCTTTGTTCTACTCTTCTTGTCAAAATAAAATTTAATTTGAAACATTGGGCTACTTTTACATTTCTTATACCTGCAAAAATGGACCATGTCCAGTTGCAATATATTTAACATCAATATCTCGTAATATAGCTGTCTCTTATACACAT
>DHIM01000225.1:21009-21169 GCA_002403785.1 Clostridium sp. UBA4746 | reverse complement strand
CACAAAATAATTTACACCCTCTACCAGAATATGAACCTAAGCCCTTAAGAAGTAAAATAAACAATTATTAATAGCTTCCTGCATAGTTTTTTCTTCTGACATATATTGAGTACCTTGTAAACTTTCCCACATCGTACCAAAACAACATCTCCAATTAGTT
>DHIM01000225.1:0-20731 GCA_002403785.1 Clostridium sp. UBA4746 | reverse complement strand
TGTATTCAAAGGTATTATTTTTACTTTTGTATCTGTAATAAATATCAATTAAGTAGCTTTCTATAAAACCACTAACTAGGAGTAGTAAGAGTATTTTTTAGAAACTATTATATATATATGAAAAGTACCCTATAGAGTAGACTGCTATAAAAGCCTACGCTATAGGGTACCTTTCACATTAATACAGCATAGCTCCTATTTTTACCCAGATATTAGCTGTACATAAAAAGTTAAAGAGTAATATTTGCTATTTTAAATCAGGTAATACTTTTGTATGTTCCTTTTTAACAGCTTGAAGTTTTCCTGGATCAAGTCCAAGTGCTTTTAAAATTGTTGGAGCCACCTGGGAAGTAGTGACTTCTTTTGTGTTTTGCTCTGATTTTTTTATACCAGAGTTAGATAGTAATAGTGCAACATTTGTATCTTCTTTTGAGAAACCACCATGTTCAGCAATTTTTTTACCAGCTTTTGTATATATAACACCATCTTCTGGCTTAATTACAATATCTGGTACGCGGGAATCATTTGCAGGATTATTAAATGGCCATTTACCAGTAGAAGAATAAGATAGCACATCTTTAATGTGAGCCTTATCTTTATTAGCTGTAATTTTTGACACTACAGCTTTTGTCTTTGATTGATCGGTTAGCCAAATTAGTGCCGTGTCATCTGTAGTAATTTGGGCAATTAACTTTTGATCAACGCCAACAGTAATCAAATTCTGATCAACAATATTTAATTTAGTGGGATTAATAGGAGAATTACCATGTTTTGCAGTTATAATTATAAGAGTAGAATCATAGAGATTTTGTTTTTTTAATTCATTTACAACTTTACCTAAGGATTCATCAGTATGTTTCATGGCACCTGCGAGACCGGAACTAAGATTACCTGAGTCTGTATATCCATTTCCAGGAAGTTTCTGACCGACATTTATAGCTTGGAAATTCATACCGAACAAAGTTGGAACTAAAACAGATTTGTTTCCTGTATGATCTTTTCCCTCAATTTCATTAATTAGAGCGCTAACTTTTAAATCATCATTTCCTTCAGTTTTAGTTATACTTTTAGATGCATCTCCATTTGCAGCAATTTCCGGTGTATATAGATCATCTATGCCTTTACCTGATGGACCATTTAATAGGTCATAGGCTAAATGCTTATCACACCAAGCTGTAGAATAGCCAGCATTTTTGATAACTTCAAAAATAGTATTAGTTTTTAAAAAGTTGTGTGGATAAACTGGTTTTTTAGTTGAAGGGTCACGAGGTAAATTATCAGGATTTATCCCACCACCACCATCAATTTCATCAAAATTTTTGTCTATTGTCTCATCATATAGTACATTAGTTCCTGGTTTATCACCAGCCTTAGCGCTTATTGGAGGAAGAAGGTTTCTGTCATAGCTATTATCATAAAATACACCAGTTGATTTAGTGGAACCACCTGTAGCCAAAGCAAGCATACCAGGAAATGAGTCAGATGGGGCTGATGAAGAGGCATTAGAATAAGTTATGCCATGAGCACTAAGAGCACTCAAATTTGAATTAGGATTAGCTTTGACATAGTTTGATAAGTCACTAGAGTGTAAGCCGTCTATACTTACTAATAGAACTCTTTTTATTTTATTAGATGAAGCACTATTTGGATTTGTAGAACGGGCATTTACGGATAGCACAGTTGCAGTTACTGATAGTGCTGCTATAGTAAGAAGTAATATTGAAAACATTTTTTTATTTAATATTTTTTTCATTTGTAATCTCCTTTTATAAATATTATCATAAAATGAGTATAACTTACTAATGTTAGCTAAAAATTAAATATAAGTTAACTTGTGTTAATATTAAACAAATAAACTAAAAAGTACCCACAACTTTCATTGCAGATACTCTTTACACAGAAAATTATGATGACTCAATAAATAATGTTTTTCTATTTTAAAATTGACTGACTTTTTTCAATTCCTTATAAAAAAATTCAGTCATAGGAATTTTCAGTTGACAGCTTTCTGCTGATTCAAGTAATTGTCCAGAGAAGGTTTCCAACTCATTTTGTCTTCCGAAAGTAATGTCTCTATTCAATGAACTTGATGCTGATTCAGACTGTTTTTGAAGTATATGCTTCAAGTGTACTTCTTCAAGGTCGCCTGCAATATTAATTTTTAGCTTTCGTGCGACGCTGCAGGCTTCCGTAAGTAGTGTTTTCAGCTGCATAATTGCGATTTCATTTTTTCTGATGTCTCCTGTTGTTGCTTTATAAGAGGCTGTTATCACATTATAAGCACAATTCAATATATATTTTGTCCAAATAGCAGTTTCTATATCGTTTTCTATTACACATGTAATATTTGCACTTTGAAATAATCTCTGCACTTCTGACAATATGCTCTCATCAGATTGATTTCGTCTTCTACAACCTATATGGACATCACCATAAGAACTGGTGTGGTGTAGGAAAAATCTTTATCAGCGACCGTTGTAATGTAAATCAAGCCATCCAGAACATGACCTTTGCCAATTAGTTTTCGTATTTTACCGGAAGCACCAACACCGTTAAGCAGTGGTATGATTACAGTATGCTGATCAATCATTGGCGATATGTCAGTGCAGACCTGCTCCAATGAAAAATTTTTGACACTAAGAATGATATAATCCATTACTCCCATTGATTCAGCTTTATTACTTGCCTTAACAGGATAAGTCGTAAATTCACCAAAAGCATCGCTGTACAATTTTAATCCGCTTTTTTTAATGGACGCAAGCCTCTCTCCTCTGGCAAAAAAATATATACTATCATAATGATGAGCAAGCATACATCCCATGTATCCTCCAACGCCGCCCAAACCGATTATTATTGCACAGTAAAAAATGATATAGACTGTATATGTGATATATAATGGTATAATATTATCAACCAGTTAATTATATTGGTATAACATAAAGGAGATATTAATATTAATTTATATATAAGAATGAAATTATAAACTGATTTTAAGGGGGATGCATCTATGAAACCAAATATTAAAAGTATAAGTATTTACGAGTTAAAACCTAATATGATTTTAGCGGAAAATTTAATACTGGATGGCGTAAATTTAGTTGCAGCGGAAATTGCATTAGATAGTTCAATGATTAAAAAGATAGTAGAATTTTACCCATCAAACACCCTATATATTTATTCGAGTGGAGAAGAACTCGTAGTGTCTAGTTCACAAATTTCAAGAGAGCAGAGTTTAATCCAAACTGAAAATATATTAAATCGTTTTTCAAATAAGATAGAAAAATTTTTAAGTAGCCTACAAAAAAATTCTGAACCAGATTTAACAGAAATAAGAATTATGTCTAAAGAAATTTTGGATAACCTTAATGATTATGGTTCTATTTTAAAGAGTATAACAAATTCTAGAAATATAGACGAGTATCTTACTCGTCATTGTGTAAACGTTGCGCTTTTAAGTTCAATGCTAGGAAAGTGGCTTAATTTACCCAAGAATGAGCTTATGCTGTTGACTTATGCAGCTTTTCTTAGTGATATTGGTAAAACTAAAGTTAATCCCACTATATTAAATAAACCTTCTAAACTTACTGAATCAGAATTTGATGAAGTTAAAAAGCATTCATTTTACGCTTATGATCTTATAAAAAATATTCCTTCATTAGATAAATCCGTAATTTTAGGTGTTCTTACGCATCATGAACGTTTAGATGGATCAGGCTATCCTCTTGGTTTAAAAGAAGATAAAATTAATACTTTTGCAAAAATAATAGCAATTACAGATATGTTTGATGCAATGACCTCTGACAGAGTCTATAGCCAAAAACAAAACCCACTAAATGTGTTAGAGATTATGCAACATGATTGCATTGGTTTGTTAGATTATAATTATATAAATACCTTTATAAGAAAAATGCCGAATTATTACACCGGTGAAATGGTAAAACTTAATAATGGCTGCATTGGAAAGATAATTGAAATAGACATAAATAATATTTCTAAGCCTCTGATATCTGTTGATTCAAACTTTATAGATTTACAAAAGGAAAAAGATTTATTTATTATAGAACTTTTACCATAGTCACAGCTATAATTGAGGTGAATTCACATTGATGCAATTACAATTTTACTATCCTGGGGCAATTGTTGCAGTATAATCTGGATTACTTAAATTTGGGAGGGTGAAAAATTTGATTAGTTTAATTAACATAATTTTTAATGTGCTTTATTATGCAATATTTATTGAAGTGATTTTATCTTGGGTTTATGCTAACCGTACAAATCAATATATAGAATTATTGCATAAAGTTACTAACCCACTTCTTCAACCTGGTAGGAAGATTCAGAATAGATATTTTAATAATATGATGGTTGATTTTTCACCAATAATAGCAATTTTTATTATAATGATATTAAAAAACATTGTGTTTAGTATATTGGGAGTACTAGGTATATAACTTTAAAAGGTGGGTATGATCACGAAGTTCGTACAAATTCGAATGAGTTTCTAACGTAAGCAATATAGCCAAAGTAGTTAAAAGGATATTTAACGTACTTTGGCTATATATACAAATAAAAAAGAAACCAAATTTTTAAGCCTCTCTTTATTCCATACTTATTTTATTAGTTTTTCTTAATAATTCTTTTTCCTTAATAGTAAACTCTTTTTCTGTTATAATTCCTTCATCTAATAATTCTTTATATTTCATAATTTCATCTGTTACACTTTGTTGTTCCATTAAACTTCCCCCCCATGGTTGTTTTATTTCTTCAACTTTTAACTTAATTTCTTTAATTAATTCATTAATTTTAATAATATCACATCAATTACATTGTACAATATTATTGTTGCATTTTTGTGAACAAACATTCGTGTTTTTTGTTACGTGGACTTTTAATGTAGCCCATTTTAGCATATTAGAGAAATAAACTTGAACTAGAACAAATATAATGGTTGTCAGATTCTTTTTTTTATTAACCAAATATTTGGAATTTATGATAAAATATAAGTAAAATTGTAATATTGTAACATAAATCTTTCATCATAGGAGTTTAGAAAAGCACCCGTAAACTTTCTACAGGTGCCATTGAATTATATTATTTATTATGTACTGCTATATAATCTTTTTATTCTATATTCAGTTTTTTAACATGCCGATAAATGTTAAATTGTCTATTTTTATGGAAACTGGTTGTGGTGAAGTCAATGCCTTAGGAGCATTACCACTATAAAAAAACAATGCTTTATTTGTTGGATCACTTCCGTTGAGTGCTTCTTTTGCAGCCTTCACAGAATTTGCCTGTGCAGCTTTATTAATGTTACCATTTAGTATTGGGGTAAATTCATAATTACCGTTTGTTTTTTGATTAATAACAGCACTGATTGAATTTGGGAAACTGCTACTCTTAACTCTGTTTACAACTACTGCGCCTACCGCAACCTGAGCCTTATAAGATTCGCCTTGTGCTTCGGCAGTTATTAATCTAGATAGTAAGTTCAAATCGCTTGCCGTATATTTGATTGCCACAGGTTTAGTTTGCGCTGCAGTAGAACTAGTTGTTCCAGGGACTTTCAGAACTTGTCCAGGAAAAATAGAATCATTGCAGTTGTTGTTAGCTTTCCTTAAATTATTTAATGATTCACCATGTTTTTGCGCTATTACAGATAAGCAATCCCCATTTTTCACAGTATAAGTATTAGTTGTTAATGTAGCTGCAAAAAAATTGGGTGATGTAATTACTGAGATGCCGATTGTTAATATTGATGTTAAGAAAATAGATTTTAAATTTTTTAATTTAGTCATTATTTCTCCTCCTTGTGCCTCCCAGGTTAGTTGACGGGTTAGGGTAGAGGTACCCTGCTTTGCTATAAAGCTTCACCCCAAAATTTAATCCCCGGTAATTCCTTTGGAAAATTCGGCTATTAAAACATAATAGTACCATAATAAAAAAATAATGCAAGTATTTTGAGAGTTTATGTCGAATTATAGCTGACATTTTTACAATTCATTCTTATTTATAAAGTTTTATAATGAAAAAGTTTGTAACAAAGTTGGAGAAATGAAATTAAAATTAATAATCGAATGGAGGTTTTAATATGGAAATAATTGACCAAGCAGCGGCGCAAAGTATGCTTAGCGAACATAATAAGTTTTTTCATACAGATGAAACAAGGAACATAGATTATAGAATTTCTGCACTTAAAAGGTTGAAAAACGTTATAAAAAAATATGAGAAAGAGATAATAAATGCCTTGTACAGGGATTTAGGTAAAAGTGAATTTGAAGCTTACGGTACCGAGATTGGTTTTGTTTTAGATAGCATAGGTAATTTTATTAAGAATTCAAAGAATTGGGCTAAGACCAAAAAAGTTAGAACGACCTTGCATCAGTTTCCTTCTAAGGGGTATATTATGTATGAACCCTATGGAACAGTGCTAATAATAGGTCCTTTTAATTATCCATTTCAGCTTTTAATTGAACCTTTGGTAGGGGCTATAGCTGCTGGGAATTGTGCTATTTTAAAGCCTTCTGAAAGTACACCTACTGTTTCATCTTTAGTGAAAAAAATCATTGAAGAAACTTTTGAAGAAAAATATATACGGGTTATTGAAGGTGAAAAAGAGACTACTTCAAATCTTATCAATTTACCTTTTGATTACATATTCTTTACTGGTAGTGTGCCAGTTGGGAGAATAGTGATGAAAGCAGCTGCTGAAAATCTAGTGCCTGTAACTCTTGAACTTGGTGGGAAAAGTCCAGTAATAGTGGATAAAACCGCTAATTTAGATTTAGCCGCTAAAAGAATATTATGGGGCAAACTTATAAATGTAGGACAAACCTGTATAGCTCCTGATTATATATTTGTGCACAAATATATAAAAGAAAGTTTTATAGAAAAGTTAAAAACCATAGTAGTAAGTTTTTATGGTGAGGATGCTTCTAAAAGTAGTGATTATGGCAGAATTATTAACAGCAGGCAGTTTGAAAGATTGGCTGCAATAATTGAGAAGGATAAGAATAAAATTATTTATGGTGGGCATTCAAATGCCGGTACTTTGTACATTGAACCAACAATTATTAGTAAAGTGAATTGGCAGGATGCAGTTATGCAAGATGAAATATTTGGGCCCATTATGCCAATACTTGAATATGAAGATTTAGAAGAAGTAATTGAAATGATAAATGATAGACCAAAGCCTTTATCGCTATATATTTTCACAGAAGACAAAAACGTTGAAGCTAAAGTTCTTAGTAGGATTTCTTTTGGAGGAGGATGTGTAAATGATACTATATCGCATGTTGCAAGTTCCAATATGCCTTTTGGTGGAGTCGGAAATTCTGGCATGGGTTCATATCATGGTAAGGATAGTTTTGAAACTTTCTCTCACAGGAAAAGTGTACTAAAGAAAAGTACTTCTATAGATATAAAGCTTATTTTTCCTCCTTATGGAAATAGAACTAAACTTATAAGAAAAATATTAAAATAGTATTACGTTTAAACTGTTGATTAAGTATTCATTCATCTATCGTCAAATGAATTGCTAAGAAATAAGAAAAGCATATTCGTAAAATGAGCATTATCTATATTAATTAAAAGTTATAAATAAAATTATAATAGTTTGCATAGGGAGAGTACATAAACAATATGTACCCTCTCTTATTTTTAAACAATAATTTTATTATTTACACAAAATTTGAAGGAGATTTGTGGATATTTGTTGAATAATGACAATAGAATGTTTTAATGTATGCAATTTATTTTAAGCCGTAAAGATTAAAGTATTAGCAGTTATGTAATTGCTCGAATATAAATATATGAATGATAATGTTATTTTAGAATTAAATTAAATAAATTTATTATAAGGGGATTAAAATGAGAAACATGAAAAGGTATCTAAGTTCTCTTTTAGGATTAATGCTTATTTTCAGCTTAACCGGTTGCTCGAGTATATCCGGAAATACTACTACGACAGTTTTATCAAGGCCAATAGAGTCAAAAGTGAGTATAAATAAGGAAGCACTTCAACCTAATAAAAACACAACATTAGTTAATAATGATAAAAAGGCTGTATATGGTAATTTAAAAGTTCATTATATAGATGTGGGACAAGCAGATAGTATTTTAATACAACAAGGCTCAAGATCAATGTTAATAGATGCAGGAAATAATGAAGACTCAAATACTGTTAAAAATTATATATCACAGCAAGGTATTACAAAGCTTAATTATATTGTAGGTACTCATCCGCATGAAGATCACATTGGTGGATTGGACTACGTAATAAACAGTTTTCAGGTGGGTAAAATTTATATGCCAAAGGCCACATCAAATACTAAGACCTTTCAAGATGTTGTAAGTGCGATTAAAGCTAAGGGAATGAAAGCTACGTTGCCCAAAGTTTTGGAAACTTTTAAAGTAGGAAATGCAACAGCTACAATTTTGGCACCTAATAGTAGTGGCTATGAATATTTAAATAACAATTCAATTGTAATTAGATTAACTTTTGGTAATAATAGCTTTATGTTTGACGGAGATGCAGAGGATATATCTGAGAATGAAATGCTATCAAAGGGTCTTGATGTAAGTGTTGATGTGCTTAAGGTAGGGCATCATGGTTCTAACTCTTCAACTTCGCAGGCTTTTTTAGATAAAGTAAATCCTAAATATGCTGTTATTTCAGTAGGCAAAGGCAATAGTTATGGACATCCTCATAAGTCTACAATGGAGAAACTTCAAGCTAAAGGTATTAAAGTATATAGGACAGATGAAAAGGGAACTATAGTTGCAACTAGTAATGGTAATGATATAACTTTTAACGTTAAGTCAGGAAGTTACTCTTATAACGGAACTGGATCAGTTACTAGTAAGTCAAATACTTTATCAAAGAATGTAGCTAATAAACAAATTACAAAAACAAAGATTTCAAGCAATGTGAATAATAAGACAGTTTATTTTACACCAAATGGAAAGTCATATCACTATGATAAAGATTGTAGCACTTTAAAAAGAAGTAAAATAATTTTAGATGGATCTCAACAAGAAGCAATAAGTTTAGGACATGCAGATCCTTGTAATATATGTGCAGGAGGTAATTAGGTGAAGGTTATTATTGATAGATTTGAGGGGCTTTATGCAGTGTGTGAAAAAGAGGATAAAACTATGATAGATATTTTGAAAATTAACTTACCTTTTGAAGTTAAAGAAGGAGATGTACTAATTTTAGAAAATAATATGATTACTATCGATATAGAAGAAACTGAAAAAAGGCGTATAAAAATTGAAAAATTAACTGAAGGTTTATGGGAATAGATAGAAGTTACAGTGCTCCTGCTGTAACTATACCTATTGGTTATATCATACGTATAGCTGCTACTTTAACATACGACAATTATAATTTACCATGACAGCTTAGTTATTAATGTTAAGGTTGAGTTTTCAAAGAGTAATTCAATAAATTAGGATGGATCAGTATTAAAATCTTATGTACCTTTTATATTAGAATACAATTGATTTTTAGAGTAGGGTAAACGATATGTGAAAATAAATTTCACATATCGTTTTTATGTTTTTGTTAGGGGGGTTTCTTATAGTATTTATGAAAGTAACAACAATGGTAGTAATACAGATATGTTTAGTATATAATAATGTTAAATAGTAAACCTATCGACATTAGGAGTCTATCTCAAAAGGTAATTAATATTATGGTGAATATAAATTGAAAAAAATTTGGGTAGACTCCTATATATATATTTGTAAGACATTGAAATTACTTGATTACAAGGGTATGAAATAAATTATACTCGGATATGGAAGGGGATGTGTATATGAGTCAACAACAAGTTACGATCCGGTCAAAATCAGACGTTATTAATTTCTTGAATAACGCAGGCTCGTCAAAGAATGCACTAATAATAATTTTTACAGCTCTAGGTGGAGTATTTATTGATGCCTATGATTTTACTAGTTTAGGGATTGGTGCTGTACAGCTTAAAGCACAATTTGGTCTATCCGCATTTCAATTGGGTAGCCTAACCGCAGCAATGGGTTTTGGGGCTTTGATTGGTGCTATTTATGGTGGATATCTAGTGGATAAGCTTGGACGGAAGCGTATGTTGTACGCTGATTTATGGTTTTTCGTAATAGCTGCAATCGTTGGGGCATTTTCGCCAAACATTGCGATATTGGCAGTTTGTCGCTTTATAATGGGTATTGGAGTAGGATTGGATTTCCCGGTGGCACTAAGTTACATTGCTGAGTTTAGTTCGCTTAAAGGAAAAGGGAAATGGGTTAACTTGTGGCAGGGAATGTGGTTTGTAGCAGCCTCGACCTCATTTTTAATCATTCTTCCTGTTTACTTTTTAGGTGCTGGTCCCAACCTTTGGAGGTGGGCAGTCGGTTTTGGAGCAGTAGCAGCAATTGTTGTACTGGGTTTAAGGAAGTTCTTTACGGAAGAGAGCCCACTGTGGGCAGCAGATCATTTGGGGCTTACGGAAACAGGACGTATCCTTGAAGCAACTTATGATGTCAAGGTTACTCTGGACTGTCAACCAGAAGATTTAGTGACGCCTAAGAAAGAAACAAAGCCTAAAATATCGTATTCAATATTATTTTCGAGCCAATACAGATTAAGAACTATTATGACTTCGATTATTGCAGCGACTCAAAGTATGGAATATTTCGCTGTAGGATTTTATTTACCGGTTATTGCAGCTTTACTTTTCGGTAAGGAATTTCTCTGGGTAATAGTGGGCTCGCTTGTGTTCAACTGTTTTGGTATTGTAGGTGGTACTTGGCAAGCTTATGTCGTAGGAAAATATGGTTCACGAAAGCTAGCCATAACGGGTTATATTATTGCCTTTGTTTGCCTACTGACTCTTGGACTCTTCAAAAGTCAGCTTTCGATATATATTCAAGCCTTGTTAATAGGTATGTTTATTTTTGGACATTCTTTTGGTCCAGGTGCTCAAGGTATGTCTATGGCTACTCTCTCCTACCCGGCATCAATCAGAGGATTGGGTTCGGGGTGGGGTCAAACAATGGTTCGTGTGGGTAGCATCATTGGTTTCTATTTCTTTCCTATCGTGTTAGCTGCCGTTGGTTTACAGAAAACGTTACTTGTTCTATCAGTAGTCCCAGCGATTGGTATCTTTACTGCTTTAGTAATTAAGTGGGAGCCAATTGGTAAGGATGTAGATACCGAGGGCATGAATTATGACGCAGAGGTTCAGAAGGTGGCCAATCACAATTTGATACAAAACAATATAGAAACAATACAAAAATAGTACAAAAACAGTACAAAAATAATATAAAAATAAATAAAAAAGGAGATCCTAATATATGCCATTGAATTGTTGTAGTGATGAAGTTTTATCTCCCCAAGAACAGAGGTTAAATCCGGATGCATCAAAACAAAACTCAACCGAGTTTGCAAGGGAGAGAACGGGAAAGATTTTTAATACATTTAATAATGCACAGCCCCGAATTGATATCGAACGTGGCAAGTATTTCACGGAATCTTTTAAAATAACTGAAGGGCAACCTTTAATTTTAAGGTGGGCAAAGGCACTTAGTCACGTGGCAAAAAATATCCCGGTTTATATCGATGACTATCAGCTACTAGCGGGTAGGGTGGGATGCCCAGGTAAATATGGTCTGATTTATCCTGAACTAGATGGATGTTTTCTTGATCAATTAGGTGAAAATGTTAATAATCGTGAGAATGCACCTTTTTATCTAGCTGATGAAGATTCTAAGATAATTAATGAGGAAATTGCTCCTTACTGGAAAGGCAAAAGCTTCTACGATGATCTAGCTAGTTCTTTACCAGAAGATGTGCTTAAAGTGACCTATGATCCACAGGATATTTATAAATCACGTTTTATTGTTAATGAGACAGCATCTATGAGATCAGCTCTCCAATGGGTACATGACTTTGAGAAGCCAATAGTGAAAGGTTATAAATCAATTAAGGAAGATGCACAAAAAGAGCTAGATGCATTGGATTCAATGGAGCCAACGGATATGGTTGACAAAGCGCCATTTCTGCAAGCAATTATTATAGTATCAGATGCTATTATACTGTGGTCTAAACGTCATGCAGTATTAGCGAAGGAAAAGGCAGCAAAAGAAACTGATCCTGTTCGCAAGGATGAATTACTTACAATATCTGAAATTTGCAATAGAGTACCAGAATATCCAGCTCGTAATTTCCGTGAAGCATTGCAAACTCAGTGGTTTACACAGATGTTTTCTCGCTTAGAGCAAAAAACTGGTGCAACTGTTTCCAATGGTAGAATGGATCAATACTTATATCCGCTTTATAAAAAAGACTTGGATTCAGGCCTAATAGATGAAGATCGAACTAAGGAGTTATTGGAATGCATGTGGCTTGGAATGGCTCAATATCTAGATCTATACATCAGTCCAGCAGGAGCAGTTTTTAATCAAGGGTGTGCACACTGGGAAGCTGTTACAGTTGGTGGTGTTGACGAAAATGGTGATGATGCTACAAATGAATTAACATATTTATTTCTAGAATCAAAACGAGAGTTCCCGTTTAATTATCCTGACTTGGCTGCGCGTATTCATGAACGATCACCAGAAAGATATTTACATGAAGTTTCGGAAACTATTAAAGAGGGATCAGGTTTTCCAAAACTTATTAATGATGAAGAAGTTATTCCTCTCTTGATTGCCAAAGGTGCAGATATTTCTCAGGCAAATACTTATGCTGTATCCGGTTGCACAGAGGTTAGAATGCCTAATCTCGATACATTTACTAGTCCTTGCCCTTATGTGAATTTAGGTGCTGCTCTTGAGCTAACCTTAAATAATGGGCGAATGAAAATTTATGGGGATGAACTATTAACCATATCAACTGGTAAAGTAGAGGACTTTCGTACATGGGACGATTTTTGGAAGGCATATATATTGCAACAGGAGTTTCTGATCAAACAAGCTTTTAAACAACAATATATTGTTGTTAAAGTGCGTGAAAGACATTTTGCTGCTCCTCTAGCTTCGTCCTTGCATGCTTTATGCTTAAAAAATCACAAAGACTTGCATTCCGCTCATATTGAGGGAGGGGTCGATTTAGGGTATTTCGATTTTATCGGCTTTGGAACAGTGGTAGACTCACTATGTGCTATTAAAGAAACGGTTTTTGAAAAGAATAATATGACACTGCAGGAGCTGTGCAACATATTAGATAAGAACTTTGAAGGTCACGAAGAAGTTCGTCAAAGGTTGATGAGGGCACCGAAATACGGAAATAATGATTCAAATGCTGATGTGATTGCAAAAGCCATCGACTTGGAAGGGGTACAATTTAGTCATAAATACTCAAAGAAAATAGGCTTTCATATGGACTTACGCTATGTTCCTGTTACGTCGCATGTTGCCTTTGGAAAAGTTGTTGGAGCTACACCGAATGGAAGAAAAGCAGGAACGAATCTGTCAGACGGCTCATCTGCATCGCATGGTGCTGATGTTAAAGGACCGACCGCAGTATTGATGTCTAATTATACTTCAAAAAACCGTGGTTATCATGAACGTGCTGCTAGGCTTTTGAACATTAAGCTAAGTCCAGCCTGTGTTTCAGGTGAAGATGGAACTCATAAACTAATGTCATTTATTCGTGGTTGGTGTGATTTGAAGTTGTGGCATTTGCAATTTAATGTAATTAATCAAGCAACACTTTTGGCTGCTAAAAAGGATCCGGAAAAATATAAAGATCTGTTAGTTCGTGTGGCTGGTTATAGTGCATACTTTGTAGATTTATCATTAGAACTGCAAGATGATATTATCGATAGAACGCAACATTCTGCTATCTGATAGTTTATAGTTACAAATGGAGGATTATTATATGAGCATAGATAAGAACAAAGCTGGTTACGTATTTAATATTCAACAATTTTCAGTACACGATGGTCCAGGCATAAGGACCGTCGTGTTCCTAAAAGGATGTCCTCTTCGTTGCCCTTGGTGTAGTAATCCAGAATCCCAAAGCACAGATCCTGAGCTTGCGTGGAGTTTAAGTAAGTGCATGGGTTGTTACCAGTGCATTGAGAACTGTCCACAACAGGGTATAACACAAGGGGGTAACGGTGATATAAAAATTAATCGTGATTTGTGCCATAAGTGTTTTAAGTGTACGGACGTCTGCCCAACTGGTGCTTTACGAGTATTTGGAAAGAAAATGAGTATTAAAGAAGTTTTAAGTGAGGTTGAATCAGATAGTTCATTTTATAGGCGTTCTGATGGTGGTATGACGTTAAGCGGTGGAGAGCCGCTTTTGCAAGCGGATTTTGCCATCAATTTATTGAAAGAGGCTAAGAAACACGGCATTAAAACTGCCATTGAAACATGTGGACGTGTTGAATGGTCAGTCATGGAGCAAGCTTGTCAGCTGTTGAATACCGTGATATATGACATAAAGTGTATTGATTCGTCCAAACACAAAAGGCATACTGGTGTTACTAATGAACAGATTCTTGGCAACTTCGAAAAAATGTGTCATCAATTTCCTAATCTACCGATTCTAGCAAGAACGCCAATCGTTCCAGGCTTTAATGATTCAGAAGATGAAGTACTTGCGATAATTGATTTTATTAAACAATTTCCAAATGTTACTTACGAATTTCTGCAGTACCATCGTTTAGGACAACCCAAATATATATCTTTGGGACGTGTTTATTCTCTAGGTGATGTTAAGCTGAGTGATGAAACATTTAATCATCTCAAATTAGTGGCAAAAGAACGATTTGAAAAGGAAAAGTAAAGTAGAACATGGACACATTACTTGTAATGTGTTCATGTTCTTATTATATTTTACCCATCAAAAAAAGGTGATAACCGCACCGGTAGTAGGAATTAGCTACGGGGCAGTGATTCATAACCTATGGAGTGACATCAGTAGTGATTGAGGATTCTAATATCTGGTTCAACTTAATATAATACATTAAGAAGGTGAATATTACCTTCTTTTTTTATTGCAATAGAATAGTGGGGGGCTGAGGTTAGAAAAATTTAGTTGAAGGCCTTTTATATTTAATAAAACAGTTTTGATAGTATATGCATACATTAATACATATTAATATATATTAGTATATATTACTCAATAGGACACTGAAAAGTTAATTTATTACATTTGATTCATTTGATTCATTTGACCTACCTACTAGTATAGTGAAACATTAACTTACTCCATTTATTCTATAAATTTATTATTAAAATTTAAGAGGTGTAGAATGAGCAATTCAAATAATTCCAAAGTAGGTTGTATGCTGGGTATTGGTTCTGGTTTAGCATGGGGATTAGATGCGGTTATAATAGGAATAATTTTAGCAGCATCATTATTTTCACAGAATGATAACATAATATTTCTAGCTCCCTTTGTTGCTGCATTTTTAAAAGATGGTCTTTCGGCTATATATATGAGCATAATAAATATTAGTCGAGGAAACTTTAAATCTGTCTTAAAAGGATTTACGACAAAAAGTGGATTATTTATAGCAATAGGTGCTTTGTTTGGAGGTCCCTTAGGCATGACTTGTTATATGTTCAGTATGAGATATATAGGTCCTGCATATACTGCAAATATTTCAGCCGTTTATCCAGTAATAGGAGCTGTTCTTGCTTTTATATTTTTAAAAGAAAAAATTGGAAAGAACACTTGGATGGGGATAGGGTTAAGTGTTTTAGGTGTATTTGTCCTAGGCTATTCCGGTGTTGGATCAGTAAATAAAGGCACTTTTATCATAGGAGTACTTTTTGCTCTAGGAGCAGTTGTGGGGTGGGCATCTGAAAGCGTAATATGTGCTTATGGCATGAAGGATGGTATAGGGCCTATAGAAGCTTTAAATATAAGGTACATAATTTCTGCCATAGTTTATGGAGTAATTATAGTACCAATCTTGAAAGGACACTTTTTAACAGGAGAAGTATTTGCCAGTAATACTATTTGGTTACTTGTATTGTCAGCGTTTGTTGCAACAACATCTTTTATATTTTACTATAAAACGATTTATTTAATAGGAGCTGCTAAAGGAACCGCTTTAAACATAACATATGCTTTATGGACGATTGTATTTCATACGTTGATATTGCATACTTCGATTACAAGTGAATTAATTGTAGGTAGTGTGATTATAACATTAGGAACAGTTTTGGTAATTGCGAAACCTAGTGAAATTTTCAATTTTAAAAGGAATATTCAAAATGATATGTAAGAAAGTCAGTAGGAATTTAGAAATTAATTAGAGGTAAAACCAATTAATCTTAAATTCCAACATTCATTTGTTCCATCATTTTTTTTGATATCTCCCTTTATTTTTTTCAAAAATCCTTGTAGATATACTCAAATATAAAGACAATCCAGTTTTATTTAACAAAATACTTCAAGGACAAGTGGAGTATATAGGTTTATAATTTGAAAAATTACCCCTCCTTGTAAAACGATAATAACAAAAGTAGTTAGTCATAAAAATGATCTAGCATTGGAGTGTAGCTTATAATATTAATTTGATATTTAGGGTTATGGTTACCGCGACGATTCTTGTAAAAAAGCAGGTAGTTAAGCCGCTAAATTCTTATTTGAAGAAATATTGCATTATTCAGCAAAATGAATAGGGTGGTATTTTATTTTTTTGTCACATTACAATAAAAGTATGCAATTAGAATATATTACAATTAAGCCCTTTTATGTCGAAAAATGATTATTATTTCCATGGAATTTCTTGCTTTATAATCAGTGGTAATGCATAATAAGAGTATAGAAAGGTAGCAAAATAGCCTAATTGGAGGAGATGAAGCAGAGCGACCTTCTAAAATAAATAAAAAAAGAAAATATTGAAAATTAAAAGTTAAAATAGCGAAATACGGAGTGAATTATTTTGAATTATTTGTAGGATAGACATTTTGTATAAAAAAGTAGCTTACAAGTATAAAAGGGAACATTGATGTATAGTATTTTACATCAAATATAGGAAGGGGTAAAAAAAGATGGAAAGCAAAAACATGAAGAAAATCAAAAGCAGTTTAGTTGCTGCATATGTGGCAGGGGTTTCAATTGTAAATTCAATACCAGTTTTGGCAGCAAGTGATGAAGCAACAGTAACGGCTAAAGTAAATCAAGGATTATCAGTGATTCAAGGGGTTCTAACAGGTATTATTGTTGTAGTTGGAGTTATAGCAGCCCTCAAAGTAATTATATCTAAATTGCCAAGTTTAGACGATCCTCATGTGAAAAACGATATGTGGAGAAGTGTAGGAACAATAGGTGTAGCAGTTGCAGTTGGTGGGTCTTTAGTATGGCTAATTCCTTGGGTATATGGTTTGTTTCAATAGGAAAAAATAAATGAGGTGAACGATTTGGAAGACAAAGAGGGCTTAAAAAAAGCTTTACTTGAATTATTGGGAGAAGAAGAAAATGGAAGAACAGGAAAAAGGTTTTTTTTCCCTGGTAATGTAGAAAAGGGATATAACATAGTGCAAGGATTATCTGTAACAGATGTTGCGAAGTTTATAGTACCTTCATTATTATTATCTACAATTATAGTGGTTATACCTCCATATAGTAGTGTATTCTTTTGGATAATAAAAGGTATATTTGATTGTTTAATTTTATGTACAGGCTTTGTTATGGCAATTTTAAGACCTATTAAAAACAGGAGTAATATAAAGTGTTTGGATTATATAAAAATGAGAATCTCATTTTTAAACAAGCAAAAGATGTATTATATAAAACCTAAAGAAAGGGGAGATTTAAGTAATGGCACAGGAAAATAAAAAATTATATTTACAAGATATAAGCCCTATAGAAGGAATATATAGTGATTTTGTACTGCTGAAAAATAGTGAACTAATTGTAATGATAAAAGTTGAAGGGGTAAACATGGATCTTCTTGCAGAATATGAACAAAACAGTTTATTCGAAGATTATGGGGCTTTTTTAATGTCAAATAACAATGAAAGTTTACAAACCGTAAGCATGACAGTTCCATTAGATTTAAAAAGATATAATCTATATTGGAAAAAACGTTATTTAAGTATTAAAAATTCTAAAATGGAAAATACCGAATCAAAAAAACATTTACAACAATTAATTGCGGCTAATTGCATGCATTATCAAGATATAGAATTAAATTCAGAATTAACAACACAACAACATCTAGTTGTATTAAGTCAAAAAATACAGAAAAGAACATTAGTAGAGTTAAGCAATGCTGAAAAGGAATTAAGAGAAAAAATGTCAAAGGTTAAAAATTCATTAGAATCAATGCTTGAATCTCATGATGTAAACTTAGAAATATTAAGTACAAAAGAAACTATTTCGACGTTACATAGATTCATAGATTTTAAATACTCAATATATTCTTAGGACGGAGGGGAAAATGAAATTATTTAAAAGTAAAAAAAAGAAAGAAGTAAAAGAGCAAATAAAAGAACCTGTTAAAAAAGACGAAATATCGGGTTTAATTGATGCAACACCAATTGATGCAATTTACCCTTTTATTTATAAAGAAAATAAGGATTGTGTAGAAATGGGTGGTAATTATATAAGAGTAATAGCTTTCACCTCGTACCCCAATGAACAAAAGGGAAATTGGTTATCAGATTTAAAAAGAATGAAGGGTAATATTACAATAAGCCAATACATAGAACCAACAGATGCATCAATAATGCTAGAGCATTATAATTCAAGTTTTAAAAATAAAGAAGCAGAATTATTAAAAACACATGACCCACAATATAAAATAAAATTAAAAAAAGAAATGAAAAGCGCTGCTTATCAATTAGAAGAAGCTTTGAACAATAAATCAGGATTTGTGTACATTTATACATATATTTTAATACAAGCACAAGAACAAGAGGAACTTAAACTATTAGAAGAAAAGATACAGCGTATCTTAATGAAACTACATATAAAAGGTATTGTACCATACTACCAAATGAATAATGCTTACTGGTCAGCTTTACCATTAAAGCAGAATTTACTAAAGGAATATACTTATCAAATGAGTAATACAACCGCAGCAAGTAGTTTTTTTCCTTTTGATGACAGCGAAATTTGCGATTTATCACCAAAGTCACAAATAGAAGGAATCAATAAAAAAACTAATTCCTTAGTAGCAATTAACTATTTAGATGATAAAAAAACATTAAATCAAAATATGTTTGTAATTGGAACAAGTGGAGTTGGAAAAACAACATATTTAAAAAGAAAAATTATAAATTTAATAGCTCAAGGTAAAAAAATATATATTATAGATCCTGAAAATGAATATACAAACATCGTAAATTATTTTGGTGGTACTGTAATTCATTTGAGTTCGGTCTCAGAAACAATAATAAATCCATTTGAAATTTATTCAGATGAATTATCGGATGATGAAATAATAAAAAACATAAATAAAGAAAATAGAATCAAGAATTTGATAAAACAAAAATGCCAAAGACTAAAGGGCTTTTTTAAAGTTATTAAAAGTGATATGAGCCAAGTAGAAGCATCCATTATAGAAAGCTTGGTATTGAAATTATATATTAAATTAGAAAATTGCAAAGAACTTAAAAATGTAACACATGAAGATTTTCCCATATTAGAAGATTTATATAAATCTTGTGAAGCGTTAAAGATAGAAGACACTGAAAAGTTTTCGCTTATAAGAGATTTTTATTACATATTGGAAAGTTATGTTTATGGATCAAATTCATTATTTAATGGGTATACAAATATTGATTTATCTAGTGAAATCGTATCATTTGATTTATCGGCATTACAAACCGAAAAAGATGTTCAGGGTGCTTGTTACTTAAATATATTCTCTTATTTATGGGACGATATAACAAAGGTTAAGTCTCAAAGTTCAGAGTTAACAAATGATTATGCTGCATATATGTTTATAGATGAATTTCACTTTTTATTAAAAAATCAAGAATCTTGTGATTTCTTTTTTCAAGCATATAAAAGATTTAGAAAATATAGAGCAGGAGCAATAGCTGCAACCCAACAAATTAATGATGTTTTGAAAGCGAATTATAGCGATGGAGATTTAGGAACTGCGGTTGTTGAGAACTCATTCACAAAAGTTTTCTTTGGAATTGATAATAAGGGTGTTGATGATTTAATTGAAAAACTAAAACTTAATTTTTCAAAGCCTGAAATATCATTACTTAGGGCTAAACGACAAGGTGAAGCATTAATGATTTATGGAACAAAACGTGTTTTTATGAAAATAGAATTAACAAAAGAGGAATTAAGATTATGCAATCCCAAAAGATATACTGAAAAATATGAAGAAGATGCAAAAATCCAGCCTGATTATGAAAAGGAACTTTATATAAGTCCACTTGAAATTGAAGAAGTAAACAATTATGACGGAAGGGAACAATAGGATATGAAAATCACGTTAATGGAAGATGCCACATTGTATATAAAAGCAAATAATCAATGTAAAATTGAATTGGGGAATAACATTGTTTTATTTGAAAATGACTTTGAACTTGAAGAATTAAAAAAAGAATCACCTTATTTCTTTGCATTAAAAGATGTAGCACATGAAAACAAAAAATGTGTGTTGAATTATGAAATAGTAGAAGGATATGAATCATTTTTTAAAGCAAAACAATATTCTGAAGTTATAAGACTTTCAATACTAGAAAAGGTGTTAGAGATAGATCCACTAAATAATTTCACGGAAAAAATTCTACTACACCCAAGAAATATATATTTTAA
>DHIM01000309.1 GCA_002403785.1 Clostridium sp. UBA4746 | reverse complement strand
ATCTAAAACAATCATTTCTTGTCTAAAATGACCATATTTTGTTTGGATAATAATGTTTTTTCATTTTTTTCTTATATTCTATTATTACGCAATAATTTTAACAATTCAGGATAGTCTAAATTTTTATAAAAAAGATAGTGTGATGCCTTTAAATAAATTGTTTTAATTGAATAAGTGTTCTCATTTCTTCATCAATTTCTTAAACATTGGTTTATAGTAATATTATTTTACAGTATGATTGATAATAGTAATCCAACAGCAACCGCTACATGATATTTTAATCCAACCTTACCAATAAGGCCCATAGTCCTACCTTTTGTATAACTGCTTTTATCATAAGATAAAAAATCGAATATGGATTTATAAGGGAAAAATATTAGAACGGTTACTAATACAACAATAGGATAGATGTGTACTAAAACTAAGACAAATGTTAATACCAATAGCATTATTACATTAAAAATCCAAAGTCTCTCAGCATTTTTAAATCCTAACAAAATAGGTAGTGTTTTTCTACCAACTTCTTTATCCTCTTCGATATCACTTAAATTATTAGACAGCAATATAGTACCAATAAATAGTGCTGTAGGAATTGCAACTAAAACTGTATTTAAATTAATTACACCAGATTGAATATAAATCACTGTTGCTGTTATACCAATCCCCATGGTTACTCCAGAAACAATTTCACCAATTGGAGTATATGAAATCGGGAAAGGTCCAGATGCATATGAAATTGAAATAATATCTCCAATAATTGCAACTAGAATAATATAATAACTTGTTTGTCTAGCAATAAAAAAACCAATTATAAAAGCCGTAAGTTGAAATAATAATATTATAAACAAAACTTGTTTGGGAGTAATCTCCCCACTTACTAAAGCTTTTTCATCAGCACTCTTTTTACTATCTGCTCCACGTTTAAAGTCAGCGTAATCATTAATCATATTAGTGGCACTTTGAATAAGTATCATAGAAACTATTAATAATATAAGATAAATAGCATTAAACTTTCCAAAAGCATACTTTGAATAAATTGAACCTAGAATTACAGGAACAATTCCTGCGACAAGCGTTTTTATATCCATAAGCTTTATTATTGATTTGAAACTCATTTTTTACCTCTCCTCATCAAGTTACTAATCTCTATTTGACTTAATAATGGCATTTGTAACTGTCATATATGAAATTAACACATTATTTTCATCAAACATTTCAATACTCCAAACATGAGATGTTTTTCCCATATGTATTAGCTTTCCTTTTGCTATAATATAGCCTTCTATTTTTTTAGGTTTCATATGGTTTGCAGTAATAGTTTGCCCCACTGCTACTTGATCTTTACTTATTTTTTGAAGTGAAGCATAGCCTGTTATCGTTTCTCCAAAGGCGATTGTTGCACCCCCATGTAAATATCCAAAGGTTTGATTATGAAACTGTGTTAAATTCATTTTAGCTTCAAGTCCACCTTCATACACATTAATATATTCTATATTTAAGCCCTCTATTAAATTCATGCTATTCACCCCCTATTTTAATATAGTCTATTGTATACTCTCTTAGTGTAGCTTCATCAATCTCGACACCTAACCCATAGCCTTTAGGTACTTTAATTATACCATTTCGAGCAATAATTTCCGGTTTAATTATGTCTTTTTTAAAGTAACGCTTTGATGATGATAAATCTCCAGGGATATAAGTATCATTTAAGCCAGCTAAATGAACATGCAATATTTTAGAAATGCCACTTTCAACCATGCTTCCAATCCAATACTTAATATCATTTTCCCTACATAAGTCAATCATTTGCTTTGCATAGTAAATTCCACCAACACGACCTACTTTTATATTTAATACCTTAAATGCTTTTAACAAAATTGCAGTTTTTAAATCATTAACTGTTTGAATGCTTTCATCCAGACATATTGGAGTACGAAGCTCTTTTTGAAGTTTTTGATATTCTAAAAAATTTTCTGAATTCAATGGTTCTTCTATACACTTTAAATTAAATTCATCTAACTTTTTTATTTCATCTATTTGATCAAACTTATAACTTCTATTAGCATCTACTAATAATTGAATATTTGGATAATTCTCTCTAATAGCCTTTAACTTTATGAAGCCATCTTGGGGTTTAATCTTTATTTTAAAGCGAGTATACCCTTCCTTTTGATAATCCTCAATTTGTTTTATAAGCTCTTTAATATCCAAATCGCCAAGCACAACTCCTGCATATACCACATCATTGGTTTCTTCATTGAATACAAGTTTCATAATTGATTGATTATTTCTTCTAGCATATACATCTACCAATGCATTTTCGAGCCCTGCCAGTGCCATGGGGTACGACCTATCATAATTTTTATGTATATCAAAAGGATGATCCATCTCTTTATGAATTACAGCTTTAATATATTTATTTATTAATACCTGCTTAGAATCCGCTAATGTCTCATTTGTATAAAAAGGTTCATTAAATGAAACCACTTCACCATAACCCTTATTTTGAAGTTCATCCGTAGCTTTAATTACAATTGTTTCACGACACTTTATGGAAGCTTGTGATGTTTTAAAGTTGAAATTCAAAGGCATCTTAATATGAAAAAGTTCTATTTGTTCAATTTTCATTTATACACCCTCTTATAAATCTTTTTTTAATATTTTCCCTACTGAATTTTTAGGAAGTTCCTCCAAATAAATAATTTTTTTGGGAATCTTATATTTTGCTAATTTATTTGAAAGATACTCTAATATTTCATGTTCACCTAAGCTAGACACCAAGTAAAGTACAGGAACCTGTCCCCACTTTTCATCAATATGTCCAACCACAACACATTCGTTTATTTTTGGATGTGCATATAAAATATTTTCAATTTCTTTCGGATAAATATTTTCACCACCAGATATAATTACGTTTTTACGGCGAGCAATTATATTTAAAAATCCATCCTCATCTAAATATCCCACATCTTCTGTATTAAAATAACCAGATATATTTTCTTTACCTAAATATCCATCCATTAACATAGGACTTTTAATTAAAACTTCACCTATTCCCTTTTCATCAGGGTTTTCAATACGAATATCTACATTTTCAAGTGGAATTCCTACTGAATCAATTTTTTCTGGATATTCTAATACTGAAAAAGTAGTAGACTGACTAGTTGTCTCTGTCATCCCATAGGTTTTATATAAAGGAATGTTTCTTATTACGCTTTTTTCAACCAAAGCTTTAGGAATAAATTCCCCACCTACCAGTACTACACGTAATTTATGTTTCTCTATTCTCTCAACAATCCTATTTAACATAGTTGGCACAATGGATATTATATTTATAATACCCCTTTCAATTAAGCTTAAAATTTGTTCTTCATCAAACTTTTCCAATATAGTCATTTGAGTTCCGTTGTATAAGCTTCGCATTAAGATAGTTAATCCACTAATATGATACATAGGTAATACTAGAAGCCAATTATCTAGCGTTGTTACCCCAATACTTTTTAGAGATGCCTTTACATGAGCAGAAAACTGTTCCCACCTAAGAGGAACTGATTTGAATTCCCCTGTTGTAGCACTTGTATTCATGATAACAGCGATGCTTTCGTCTTCAAACTCTTCTATTAATTTTACCTCTTCCATCTTACTTTTATAAACTTGATTAAAGCTAATAAATCTATTATCATATGAAAATGTAACTTGAACCTTTGTTAAATTTAATTGATTTTTCAATTCATTCTCTGTCAAATGTGTATTTAACATCAGCACTTCTTTTCCTAAAAGTTGAAGTGCCAAAAAGAATAGAGCCATGTCAACTGAGTTATTTGAATAAATAGCAACTCTTCTTTCAGCTTTTACATAGGATGATAGTTTTTCAGTAAGTTCTGTTACGAGTTCGTAAACTTCACGAAAAGTTAAATCATTAATGAACTTTTTATTTGGACTTTCATAATTATGTTTTTTAAGCCAATTCATTTCATCTCACCTTTGCAAATTTATTTATGGAAATTTAGGAAATTCTTCAAAATTAGGACCTCGTTTTTCTTTAAAGGCATCTCGACCTTCTTTGGCCTCCTCTGTAGTATAAAATAATAAAGTAGCATCCCCTGCTAATTGTTGCAAACCAGCTAATCCATCTGTATCTGCATTAAATGATGCTTTTAAGAAACGTAGTGCAGTTGGCGAATGCTGCATTATTTCTTTTGCCCATTTTACTGTTTCTTGTTCTAACTCCTCAAAGGGAACCACTGTATTCACAAGTCCCATATCTTGAGCTTCTAAAGCTGAATACTTACGGCACAAATACCAAATTTCGCGTGCTTTTTTATGACCGACAATACGTGCTAGATATCCTGCTCCATACCCACCGTCGAAAGAACCCACTTTGGGCCCGGTTTGACCAAATTTAGCGTTTTCAGAAGCTATTGTTAAATCGCACACTATATGTAACACATGACCACCACCAATTGCGTATCCATTGACCATTGCAATAACTGGCTTTGGAATGATTCTAATTAAATGTTGCAAATCTAAAACATTTAAACGTGGAATATTGTCATCACCAATATATCCTCCATTCCCACGTACTTTTTGATCTCCTCCTGAGCAAAATGCTTCATTCTCTACGCCTTGACCATGATTAGCGCCAGTTAAAACAACCACACCTATTTTACTGTCTTCACGAGCCGTAGTAAACGCATGAATTAATTCCATAATGGTTTTAGGACGAAATGCATTTCGAACTTCAGGGCGGTTAATTGTAATTTTTGCAATTCCATCATAAGTTTCATATTTAATATCTTCATAATTACGATTTGAATCTTTCCAATCAAATTTATTCATATCTTCACTCCTCAAAATTAGTTATAAAAATTTATTTAAAACATCCACAAATGCATTAGTATCTTCTATATGAGTATTATGCCCACATCCATTTATTACAACATGTTTTATATTCCTATTAAGCTTTTCAAAATTCTTACCCACAATTTCGTATTTTTTATCGTATTCTCCACTGATATATAATATAGGCATATCTAATTTAACTATTTTTTTTTTAAGACATGGAAAGTTCCCTTGGCCAGTGCCTTTCAGGGTGTTTGAAAGTGCTAAAGTATTATTATCTAATCGTCTTTTGTTTATTTCATTAATCACAGACCTTGGTAACCTTATTTGTGATTTGAAAATGCTTAACTGACTCCAATATTGATTAAACCATTCTATCCCATTTCCTTCTATACTTTTTGCTAAGTTTAAATCATTTCTGCGACGTTTTAATCGATTTAAAAATCCATCTATACCATAAGATGCACTTTCTAAAATCAAATCATCGATTTCCTTTGGATAAGTCAAAGCATATGCTAATGCAATGCGACCACCCATAGAATAACCTAACATTGAATATTTCTTTAATCCTAATTCAAAAATGAGCATATTTAAATGCTTAAGGATTACTTTCAAATAATAATATTTACAAGACTTAGGTTTATCACTACTTCCATGTCCAATTAAATCTATTAGTATTAATTTATACCCATCTAATTCAATAAATTCCCAGGTGCTAATATTTTCCGAAAAGCCATGTAAACAAACAATTGGTTTCCCACTGCCTTTTACTTCAATGTTATATTTAATATTTTCTATTTCAATAAACATACTCTCACCCTACAATGTTGTGTATTTATCATGTAATTTTTTACTTAACTCTGAATCAATTTTTACCTCAATCAACTTAATTCCTCTCAAAGTTAATGCTTCATTGAAGCAATCTACAAAGGATCCATAATCTTTTGCTTCATAATATATTGTATTATATAAAGTTTTTACACCCTCAAAATTTATTCCCTGTGGTGTTAAAAATAAGTGCTCAAAATGATTTTCTTTACTTTGAGGTAAATACCTGAAAATTCCTCCACCATCATTATTAAGTAGCAGGATAATTAAATTTAATTTATGTATCTTTCCAATTAATAATCCATTTAAATCATGATAGAATGCTAAATCACCTGTTAACAGAACCGTTGGATGATTTGTTGTAGATATACCTAGTGCAGTGGAAACAGTACCATCAATTCCATTTGCACCTCTATTGCATAACACCTTTATACTTTGATTACGGGCTTCAAAAAAGTAATCCATATCACGTATTGACATACTATTTGCCACAACTAATCTACTTTTTTCTGGCAGCAAACTTTGTAACGCTTGAATTAGTTTTCCTTCAAACAAGTTTTCTTCAACCTTTGCAACATTCAATTGTTTCCGCATTTGTTTCTGATAATTTAACCACTTTTCTAAATAATCTCTGTTACTATTCTCTATACAAATAGATTCTGCAAACAATTTTGGTGAAGTGACTAAATATCTGCTCGTTGACAATGATGGGTTACAATATTGAAAACTTTCCCCTACTTGTATATATAAAACCTCATAATGCATAGCCAAAAACTGCTGCAACCGCTTTGAAATAGGCACTTTCCCAATATGAATAATAAATTCAGGCTCTAATTCTTTTTTAATGTCATCATTTTTTAAAAAGGCATCATAACTATCAATTATAATATCTTTTGAGTAATTTCGGAAATTTGAAATTGGATCAGCTAGTATTGGTGCCTTTAACCGTTCTCCTAGTTCTAACACTTCCTGATGATAGTTTGAATAAGCATCTCCACCACAAATTATAATCCCATTCTTATTTTTAAAAATTGAGTCATCCAAAGTAATTTTATTTTCTCCTTTGCTGTATTCGAACTTATTTTTTCCTCGTCCTACAGTAAAATTAAGTTTGCTTAAATCTGGAGTTAAGGGGTCACGAATTGGTACATTAATGTGGACTACCCCATATTCTTTAGACATAGCACTTGTATATGCTTTTTGCATAACAGCGCGTACATATCTGTACATACTCTCATTATCTTCAGGTAATGCTAATTCTTCATAATATTTTGTAAAATTATTAAATATTTTATTTTGGTCAATTGTTTGTGGTGCCCCGACATTACGAAGTTCATGTGGGCGATCAGCTGTTAAAACAATCAATGGAACTCCTGAATACTTTGCTTCCACAATTGCAGGTAAATAATTTGCCACTGCGGAACCTGAAGTACAAACTAATACCACAGGTCTGGCTTGTTCTTTAGCTATACCAAGCGCAAAGAAACCTGAAGAACGCTCATCTATATTTACAAAAATTTTAAAATCATGTTCACAAAATAATATAGATAAGGGTGTTGACCTTGAACCTGGACTAATTACAACTTCACGCACCCCTAATTGATATAATTCGTCAACTAACGCGGCAATATAATTTGTCATTTATTTCTCCTCTTCACTATAAACTTTCAATTATTGTTTTTAATTTATCCTTTGTTTCAATATATTCAACTTCACAATTTGATTTATCCACTATTCCACAGCCTACACATGCATATGCTATATTTTTTACAATTAGAGCAGATCTTATTCCTGCTACAAATATACCATCCCCATTTTCATCTATTATGCCAATAGGTGCCGCATACAAGCCTCTTTCATGTTTTTCATATCCTTTAATTAATTCTAGAGCTTTCTCTACCGGATTACCACCTAAAGCAGATGTAGGATGAAGTCGCTTTACCCATTGGAGTAAAGTGCTATTTCTATCTTTTCCATGAATTCGTGTTTGTAGATGGTGTAAATTTTTTAGTGTTAAAATTTTAGTTTCATCTACTATCAATTCCTGTGTGAATTTCTTCATAACATTAACTATTGAATCAACAACAATTTGATGTTCATGACGATTTTTAGTATCATTTAACAACATTGTCTTCTGTAATTCATCATTTCCATTACTTCGCATAATAGTGCCAGCAAGAGCATAACTTAATACTTTATTTTTTTCCCTCTGGACCAGAATCTCTGGCGTTGCACCTAAAAATGTTTTTCCTTCCTTAAAATAACCAAATACAAAGCTATTCATGTTCTGATTTAAAAGCTTCTGTAATACACTTTCTACATTTATTAAGGTATCACATTGAATTTTGACTTCTCTCGAAATAACAACTTTATTTACTTCCTTTTGTGATATTGCATTTTTTGCCGCATAAAACATTTGCGTCCACGCTTTATAATCGTCCATTTCATATTTATATGAATGCTCGCAAACTTCAACTTCTCTATCTTCAATTTCAATAAAGTCTTTAAAGTAGTAAAACGTCTGTTTTCCATCTTTTTTTATAAGATAATATTCAAATGCAATATTTTCGTTACCAAACCTTGCCCATTTTTCATCTTTGACTGAATCAAAGAATGTCATTGATGAAAAAATATATAAATAATCCTTTACACTTTCATCCATAGAAAAAGTTTTTAAACGTTTAGCCCCAAGAATAAACTCGTTTTTTAATGGATTATAAAATAAAAACTTTTCTTCATTTTCAAAATGCTTCCAGAATGAAAGTGGATTATCTAATTCAATTTGTTTTTCATGATATTTCAAATTATACACATATAAATATTAGTATTAATGATATTGTTCCCATATTTATCTCTCCATTCTATTTTTGTTATACCTTATTATAAAAAATACTTATAAAGATTTTATGTAGAAATGCAGTATTTAATGATATATTTAGAGTTGATGAGTTTTCTAAGTATTCTTACAAGAGGCAAATGTCCCTTGCTTATAAAATATCATCCATTACATAATAACTTCGCTTACATTTGCGTATACTGATTACCAACATGAATTATAATATTAAATGGGAGGTGTATTCTTTTGAATGACATATCAATATTATTAGCTTTCTCTGCAGGTCTTCTATCATTTTTATCGCCTTGTGTCCTTCCACTGGTTCCTGCATATGTAAGTTATTTAACTGGTTCCTCTATAGAAGAATTAAAGGATGGCAAAGCTAAACTTTCT
This sequence comes from Clostridium sp. UBA4746, assembly GCA_002403785.1. GTDB lineage: Bacteria > Bacillota > Clostridia > Clostridiales > Clostridiaceae > Clostridium_AD. Next base: position 284 of record DHIM01000309.1, on the reverse strand, counting down.
ACTTTATACAAATCCTTTGGATTTGTATTAGGCTTTTCTATTGTTTTTATTTTAATGGGAGTTTCCATAACCTCCCTTGGTAAATTACTAATTACCCATAAAGATTTGTTTAGAAAAATTGGAGGAACCCTCATTGTTGTTTTCGGTCTTCATACTCTTGGAGTCTTTAAATTGAAATTGTTATATCGTGAGAAAAGGTTTTTATATTTCGATAAAATTAAGGGTCCCTTCAGCTCAGTGATAATGGGAATGGCTTTTGCCGCAGGTTGGACCCCTTGCATTGG
>DHIM01000386.1:2268-2708 GCA_002403785.1 Clostridium sp. UBA4746 | reverse complement strand
GCCCGTTAGGTTGATGGCTATGGTAACGGGGTCGTGTCAGCAGACCAATAAATGTAAACTATCTGTAAAAGAATAGAAAATTCCCCATGGACGTGAATAGTAACATAGCTTGTTCGTTTCACTTCCAATCTATGTAAGATGCCAGACCCCTAGGTAAATATGTATCTCCATCTAAATTTACTTTTTTAGCAAGTTCTGAATCTCCATATTTACTAAAGGCATTATTGTACCCAGCGTTGTCTTTAATACTTATACCATATTTAACACATGTACCATACTCTTAAGCAACTTCCATATATTTATTATCAGCAATCATTGTAGCTGCTTTATCATTTTCAACATAAGATATGAATTCTTAAAAACATCATCATTTAGTATGTCCTTAGCTAAAAGCAATGCCTTTTCTTCAATCTCTGTTAGAATGTTATCCACAGCGGTTT
>DHIM01000386.1:1060-2092 GCA_002403785.1 Clostridium sp. UBA4746 | reverse complement strand
AGCTGTTTCCTATATAATAAAAATGACCCCATAGAAGAAACTGTTTCCAGTTTCTTCTATGGGGTCAGGTCTAAAACAAATAATTGTAAATTTAATAAGTGCTTTAAGATGATTTTATTTTAGATAAGAGGTTACTAAAATGCCTCCGGATAAACTAGTTAATAAAGTTGTTTTAAATCAAATTATCTATACCATTAACCGTAGTTTGTTCATTGTCATTAATAGGAATAACTATACATTTTTGGCCATTAATTATTTGAGATTTTATTTGAGGTACTTTTTCGGGTTTTACCTGTACTATTACATCATAATGAAGGGTAACATTATTATCTTCTTCAAATGCATCTGGAACTTTCTCTAAATTAGTTTCTAAAGTTTCTTCTAAATCAGTTGCGCAAGCTTCTTCTAAAACCACATTATCATCGTTAACTTCTGTAGACAGTTGAACTTCCTTATCTATAGTATTCTCTTGTTTAACTTGATCAAGTCTAGCTTGAAGTATTTCCACTTGTTTGTGAAGGTGTTCTTCCTTTTTTCTTTGCGCATTAGCCTTAAGAACCTTTGCGTCAATTAAATTTTTAGCTATTGTGATATCATCACCAAAGTTCTCTACATAGGAGTTTTCAATCTTAGTAGTAATTTCCTGCGGAACTTCACTTTCTATTAAAAGTTTTTGTATATCCTTCTTTGTTAAGCTTATAGGTTCACAATCTGCATCATCGTTTAAATCATTGTATTCTTCTATCATAGTACTTAGGTTTTCTTGTATATCCATAAAAATTTTATCAGCTTTAATTTCATCTGAACTAAAAGAATCTTTAATAATTGATTGGAATGTTTCCTTTTGCACCGTAGCAGTTTGTTTTGAGAGGCACCCTAGAACATTTTCCATTAATTCAGTATGTGTATCCTTTGCATTTTTTGTGTAATACATAATAGAGTTAACATCTGAACTACGATCAATAAAAGCAGGAAACACAAAGCCATTAGTTGGGGACTCTACTACCCAATCTCTAATACGTGCTTTTATTT
>DHIM01000386.1:395-818 GCA_002403785.1 Clostridium sp. UBA4746 | reverse complement strand
AAGACCAGGCTCTGAAAGTGAAACTGGACATATTGCACATAACACATATTCATATACTTCTTCAGATTCATCTATTTTTACATTATCTTTGGTTTTGCTTATAACATCATAAGCATCATGAAAAAAGAGTATTAAAAAATTACCGGTGTAATCATAATTAGCTATAATCAAATCATAAAGATTATCAAGGTAAGCATCATCTTTTAATTGACTGTTTTTAAGTTGCATAAGAGAAATTTGTCTTTCATTTGTAAAATCTTCATTAGTTGAAAAGTTAAGTTCTAAAATATTATTCCCAATAGTTCCAGAAAGTACTTTTTTAGCAATTTCTAAATATTTAAAGTATTCTTCCTCATCTAAATTTAGAAAGCTTTCTCTAAATTTTAAAATAGTATGTTTTTCTCCATTAACATAGCAGCCACA
>DHIM01000386.1:0-247 GCA_002403785.1 Clostridium sp. UBA4746 | reverse complement strand
TTTAGTGAAGGTGCATTGTTCTTTTTTAAAACGTCTTTTTAACTCAAGTATATCTTTTCTTCTCATGTATAAGCTCCTCAATTTATAGACAAACCTTACGTAAATTTATAGTTGAAAAGGTTTGTCTTTAGTATTTTTTATTTGTAGCTATAATTAATATATTATCGTTATTAATTATAGTATTTTTTTTACAAAAAATAAAGGATATATATATTAATCAATCTTTTAATTCGAAGTCCGTAACTCT
>DHIM01000030.1:5016-13663 GCA_002403785.1 Clostridium sp. UBA4746 | reverse complement strand
GTTGTAACTAAGCATTGTAAAGGTGAATGTTACATAACAAGATATGCAGATGATAGTGTAACTTGTTTTCAATATGAAAATGATGCAAAAAGATATTATGAAGCACTAAAAAGTAGATTAGTAAAATTCGGATTAAGTATAGCAGAAGAAAAGACTAAAACTATAGAATTTGGACGATATGCTAAAGAACCATTAAACCGAAGAGGAATAAAGAAACCGGAAACCTTTGGTTTTCTTGGATTTACACACTATTGCAGTAAAAGTAGAAATGGGAACTTTAAATTAAAATGGAAAACAGCTTCAAAGAAATTTTATGCTAAAGTAAATGACTTTAATAAATGGATAAAAGAAAATCGTAATCTACCACTAGGGTTAATACTAAGAGGTGACTATAATTATTATGGTATCAGCGATAACTGGAATAATCTAATAAAATATAAAAGACAAATTGTAAAAAGTATGTTCTATTGGCCTCAAAAGAGAAGTCAGTGAACTAGCTTAAACTGGGATAAAATAAATAAACTTCTAAAACATTCTCCTTTAGAAAATCCTAAACCAAAATCTTTAGTTAATCTAAATTCTGCTTATGTGTAAAGAGGTTCATATAGGGAGCCGGATGCCTAAATTGGGCACGTCCGGAAGGATTTAAATGACAACCGAAGCAAAAATACAATTAACTTCAACAGAATTAGGTACATTGTGGATGGAATATATTTCAATTTAAGGAAGACTAAGCTTCTATGATTATTTTAAGGTAAAAACTATTGATAAAGAGGCTCAAAACATATTAACTACCGTTGCAACTGAAATGCGAACTGTACAAAGTGAAATTGTGAATATATTTAATAATCAAAAGGTAGTTATTCCAATAGGATTTGCCCAACAAGATATTGTAACGGAAGCACCTCCTCTATTTGATGACCTTTTTAATATAATGTTACTTCGCCAAATGACCAAACTTGCTTTTACGCATAATGCTATATTTTTAGCTATGTCATATTCGATAGAAGTTCAAGATGTATTTAAACATCACATAGAAATTGCTGAAAGATATTATACTATGACAACAAACTATCTTTCAGTAAAAGGAGTGCTTGCAAAACCGCCATATGTAACTCTGCCAAAACAAGTAGAATTTATTGGAAATAAAAATTACATGAGTGGCCATAATCCTTTTGCTGCAAAACGTTCATTAAATACACTTGAGGTTGGTTTTCTAAATGAAGCAATTGAAGGTAACATTTTTGGTATGCAGTTGATGACAGGATTTGCACAAGTTGCAAAAGAAGATGAAGTTAAAAAATATTTCATAGAGGGTAAATAATTATCAAAAAAAATTATCTCTGTATTGAGTGATTTGTTATTACAAAGTGATATTCAGCCTCCAAGTACATGGGCAGGTAGAGCTACGGATTCAACTGAGACACCCTTTTCGGATAAACTTATGATGTTTAAAACCAATTTAATAACCAACTCAGCGCTGGGTTTAAATTCTTTAGGTTCATCTTTTAGTTTGAGAAGCGATTTACATTCAAAGCTTGCAATTATTGTAAAGGATACATTTGATTATTCAAAAAAAGGTGGGAAAATAATGATTGCACATAAATGGATGGAAGAGCCTCCACAAATGGAGGACAGAAATCAACTTACAAAATAATAAATGTTTCTTAATTATATGCTTTCTTTTTTTATTTTAACTATATTATAAAGTGATGAAGGATGCATAAAAGTAGTGCATATTCTCAATTAATTTTTCACGACATAGATGTTTTTGTCTAAACTAAATAACTCGTAGGTCATATTATTGAAGTTTATTAAAGTTCAAAAGCACACTAAAGATTGTTATAATAAACCTTTTTAAATAATAAAAAGTACTACACTATTTGGATAATGCAATACTTAATTATACTTGTTATTTTTGTTTAACTACGATGTGAAAAGGATATTCTTCTTTCATTTTCGAGGAATATATTTTATATCCATTTCCACCGTTATTATAACCTTTTAAACTTTTAGTATTTTCATTGTATTGGTAGTACCAGACTGACCAACAGGTATCCCTGCTGCAATTATGACAATGTCACCTTTTTTTATATATCCTGCATTCAAGCATTTTTCCACTGCATCTGCCACTAATTCATCTGTAGAAGTTAATTCTATTGAAACTATAGATTGCACTCCAAAATTAATGGATAAACTTCTTGCAACCCGCTTTCTAGGTGTTACAGCAATAATTGGACACCGTGGTCTATATTTTGATACCATTCTAGCGGAATGCCCACTTTGAGTTGCTGTTATTATTGCAGATACATTTAATTCATCTGCAGTGGTACAGGTAGCAAGACTTATAGCATTTGATATATTGCTAACAGATTCATATTTTCTTTCATTTAAAGCTGCTCTAAAATCAATATTTAACTCTGCTTCAATGGCAATCTTAGACATTGTTAAAGCAGCCTCCAGTGGATAGGCACCATTAGCACTTTCACCACTAAGCATAATTGCATCAGTACCATCAAAAATAGAATTAGCTATGTCTGAGGCTTCAGCTCTAGTAGGTCTTGGATTTCTAATCATAGAATCTAACATCTGGGTTGCAGTTATAACAGGTTTACCAGCCTTATTGCATTTATGAATTATCATTTTTTGAACTATTGGAACCTTTTGAATTGGTATTTCAACCCCCATATCTCCTCTAGCAACCATAATGCCATCAGAAGCCTCTATTATCGCATCTATGTTATCTACGCCTTCTTGTGTTTCGATTTTTGATATTATCTGGATGTAGTCGCCACCATTAGCATTAAGTATCTTTCTAACATCTAACACATCGTCAGCTTTTCTTATGAAAGACGCTGCTACAATATCAACCTCTTGTTCACATCCAAAAATCAAATCTAATTTATCTTTATCAGTTACTGCAGGAAGACCAATAGAAACATTAGGTACATTTATTCCCTTATGATTTCCTATACAACCAGAATTAAGGGCTATGCAATTTATTTCAGTGCCTACAATTGAACTAATTTTAAATTCAAGAAGACCATCATCTACCAGAATTGTATCATTAGCCTTAAGGTCATGATAAAGATCTCCATAAGAAACAGAACACATCTCTTTATTTCCGAGTAGCTCTTTACCACAACTAAAAGTGAACTCCTGTCCTTTATCAATTAGGACCTTATCTCCATTAAAATTGTGAGTCCTAATTTTAGGGCCTTTAATATCAAGCATTATAGCAACGGATTTATTAAGTTTCTCTCTGAGAGTTTTTATAAGATCCATTTTTATTTTGTGATCCTCATGTGTACCATGTGAAAAATTAAGTCTTGTAACATTCATTCCTATATTCATAAATTCTGTCAGTATATCTTTACTATCACTAGTTGGACCAATTGTAAAAATCATTTTTGTTCTTTGCATAATTAATATCCCCTTTACTGTTGAGTTAATTCTGAAACTACTGTTCATTGATATATCTAATCTATAAAACAATTTTTAATATGTTTACTCTATATTGGATTTACGGTTAGTATCTCCATAGCTTTAGATTTTACAACCTTTTCTAAATAATTTATAATACTCACAATAATTCATCCATTCAGTACTCAGTTATATTTTTTCAGCTTTTTCATTAATTACTATAGTAAATTAATTAACAAAGATTATTAATTAAACAAAATTTTTATAGAGGCGGTTACGTTTATGGGCTTTAAGTTAAAGATAGAGAAGTTTGATGAGTATCTTGACAAAATATAAGGTACATGAGAGAAAAATGTGTTGTGGGGTTTGAAAGTGTGGTCATTGCAAAATTGATGATACATATATATGTTTAGAGGGACCTGTTTTTAACTATTTGGATGCAGTTCATCTAGTAGATTAAGGGGGAGAAAATAATGTATATAAATACTAAATTACTTAAAAAAATGCATTTAGAATTACTAAAATAAGAGGTGAAACTGCTATAAGAGTAAGGGTGCCTGGTGGTAACCTAAAAGCTTTTATAATAGCCTTTAGGTTGATTTGAAATTCTTATTCTACATATGACTTTAACACATCTAATTGTTTTATAATCAGTAATTTGTTACCCTTAAGACTAATAATGCCTAGTTCTTCAAATATGCTGAGCTTTCTACTTATGGTTTCTCTTGTGACTCCAACATAATTCGCCATCTCTTCCCTATTAATAGGCAAATTGATTTGAAGGCCTTGGTCTACAGAAACACCATACTTTTCACCAAATTCTAAAAGCATAAATGCAATTCTTATTTCTGCATCATTAGTAGCAAGATTTTGTGCAAGATTTTCAGTCTGAGTTAGACGCCTTGCAATAACTTGTAATAACTTTAAGGATATTTCTGGGTTACTCATGATGATTTTATCCATATCTTGTTTGGCTAATGTGCATATCTTAACATTTGATATAGCATAAGCATTAAAATTACATATTTCATCACTACTAAACAGGCTAAGCTCTCCAAAGAAATCACCACTAGTAAAGATATGAACTATTTGTTCCTTACCTTCTTTTGTTAATTTAGAAATTTTTACTTGACCTTCATTAATAATAAATAATGTATCTGATTTTTCTCCTTGACTACAGAGCATATCTCCCTTTTTATAGACTTTATGTCCTGTCATATCAATAATTTTTATAAGTTCATCATCAGATAGAAATGAAAAAATCGGTACTTTCTTAGCACACAGGCTATGATTACAATTTCCACAACTACATTCTTCCATATATTTATCACCTACCATTTATTATCATAACATTTTTAATTTATGGTGGTCAAATAATTATAAGTGTTTTTATTATTTATAAATTTTGATTTAAATCATATTTTTTAAACTTAAATAATCATAGAATAGGGTCATAGGAAAGCAAGAACATGTGAGAATAAACTAAAACATTAAAAAAATAAATTATGAAGGAATACATTAGGGAGGGATGTATAGTGTGTGGGTACGAGTATGATCCAGAAATAGGAGATCCAGATGGTGGAATAATACCAGGTACTAAGTTTCAGGATATCCCGGAAGATTGGGTATGCCCATTATGTGGAGTCACAAAATCAGAATTCGAAAAAGTTGAATAGAGTTTCGCCTATTTTTAAAGTTACTGGTTAAATTTTTTTACTAACTATATGTTTATTATCTTATTAAATGAATTCATAGTTAGCAAACAAAAAAGTATATTATACGAGGAGTGATATTAATGAAGGCTAATGTTGATAAGGATACATGCATTGGATGTGGATTATGCCCAGGGGTATGTCCGGAAATTTTTCAAATGGAAGATGACGGAAAAGCTATGGCATCTCCAGATGAAGTTGCAGAAAATCTCGTAAGTAGTGCAAAGGAAGCAGAAGAACAATGCCCAGTGGAAGCCATAACTGTGGAGTAACCATTAACATCGAGACATATATTTAAAAATTAAAATGGTAAATGAAGCTCGGAGGCATGACCTGGAGTTTTATTTACCATTAATATATGATAAAACAATGCAAATATTTATAATTATATACTAATTGCTCAACATAAAATAAGCGGAATTACTAATATAATAAATAGTATTGCAGAGTAAACAAATTTAAATTCTAGTTAATAGACTTTAATAAAAGGCAAGGTAAGTGTTTAACACCTATCTTGCCTTTTATTAAAATATCGTCATTTATTAACGTTTGTTGCTTGTGTATTTACATTAGTACCAGTACTTGTTCCTTTATCTGTGGCTTTACCATCAGTTTTTGTGGGTGCTGGTGTTGTCGGCGTAGGTACTGGTGTTGTTGGAGTTTTTGCTGGTATTGATGGTGTTTTTGCTGGTGTTGTTGGTGTTTTTGTAGTCGTTGGTGGCGTTTTAGTAGGTGTCGTTGGTGTTTTTGCTGCATTATCCATAGCAGTTTTTGCATTGTTAAATAAACTTATCATAGCTTGAAGTCTTGTTTGCAGCTGTGAATAAGTACTTTTATCTGTAACATTCTGCAAAGATGCTGAGGCGTTTTGGACTAGCTGATTATATCTAGCATATTGAGATTTATTAGTTAAAGCGAAACCTTCAAGTGCAGAAACAGCGTTTTTAGCAGAAATCTCGTTTGCAGTTTCCTGCTGTGCACTTAGAGTATCTGCAGTTTTTGTATCTTTTTTAGGTACTAAAGCTGTTTTAGCTTTAACTACGCTTCTTATTTTGATCCCATTTGGATGCAGTTTAATATAGAGTGTATCCATTAGGACACCGTTTCTATTAACTACCGTATTAGGTCGAACAAAATCTTTTTGAACTAAACCTTGGTGAAGGTATTCCATATATTCTTTCCAAATACTTCCTGGCTCATTAGCGCCAAACATGTTCTGAGGAGCAGGGGTATCATCTCCTACCCATACGGACGTCGTATAATAAGGAGTATATCCTATGAACCAACAGTCTTTTGATTTATCTGTAGTTCCTGTTTTACCAGCACTAAAAGGATAGTTACTAAGGGATAAACCTCTTCCTGTTGAATAACTTTCTGTTAGTACACTCTTTAAAGTATCTGTCATAAGGTAAGAAGCACCGCTGTCATACACTTTAGTTTGTTTATGAGGATTTTCAAATAATACCTCATTAATTACAGTATTTGTTATTTTACGCACGTTAGTTGGTTCTATAAATGTACCATTTCTTGAAAGGGCTGAATAACCTGAAGCCATTTCTACTGGTGTAACACCTTTTGTGAAACCACCTATACCAACTATTGAAGTAACATCATCAGGAGTTATATATTTAAATCCCATATTTTGAAGATATTGCAATGATTTTTTTACTCCATTACTTCCTACTAATCGAACTGCAATAGTATTTATAGATATATCAACTGCATACCTTAATGTTACAGACCCACGGTATGCAGAATCATCATTAGATACTTTACCTATTGGTGCATCAATGTATTGGCTTGATGGAATGTACCCTCTTTCAAAAGCAGGTGTATATGCTATTAGTGGTTTTATAGAAGAACCTGGCTGTCTTACTCCTAAAAAGGCTCTGTTAAATGTGTTGCCATCTTGGCTTCTACCACCAACAATAGCTACTACTTCTCCTGTGCTATTGTCCATTGTGACACTTGCACCTTGCTTTTCATATAGTCCTGTTTTATTATCTGTTTGTGTATAATGTTGTAAATTATTATCTACTACACTTTGTAATTTTTTTTGTTTTTCAGTATCAATAGATGTATCTATCCTATATCTTCCAGCAAGAAGCTGTTTTTCTTTATCGGCATATTCATCATTATACTTAGTGAAATATGCTTTTCTATCTTTATCATTACTAAAAGAATATCTTGAAACAAAACCGTCTTCTTCCATTAATTTTACTGTTGCATTGTGAACAGCATATTGCATACTGGAGTCCATAGGTTCTGTTTTTGTAGCAGGTTTTACATTTAATGTGATAACTTCTGTAGTTGCTTTATTATAATCGCTTTGTGAAATTTTTCCGAGGCCTAGCATTTTATCTAAAACTAAATTTCTCCTCTTTATTGCATTGTCCATATGTTGAATAGGGCTATAAAAAGATGGATTATTCGGTATCGCAGCAAGCATAGCTATTTGGGATACATCTAAGTCCTTGTTAGTCTTTTGAAAGTAAAATTGTGAAGCACTTTCAATGCTATAACAGCCATTACCATAATTTACGTTATTAACATAGAACTCTAATATTTGTGCTTTGGTATATTTCTTTTCCAAATCTTTTGCTATAACAGACTCTTCTAATTTTCTCCACAAAGTTACGTCAAATGTAAGAAATACATTTCTTGCGAGTTGCTGAGTTATTGTAGAGCCACCTTGTAGTATAGTTCCCTTGGATTTTATATATACCCATATAGACCTCCTTATACCTTTATAATCTACACCTGTATGCTCATAAAATCTTTGATCTTCTATTGAAGTAACAGCTTGACCTACATATGGATTTAAGTCTGCTTCTTTTGTGTAATAATACGTAAAAGTTTTAAATTCTTTTATTAGATTTTCCTTATTATCATAAAATTGTGTTGGTTTTCTAGTATTAAAATCAGTTTCATTTATAGATTGTGCTATAGTGTTACCATTTTTTATAGTTGCTTGTATTTTTGCACCATATTTAATGTAGACAACACCTAAAGCCACTGTACCTAATATAAAAATTATTGCGAAAAATATTAATAAACCTTTAACGAAGTTTGTCCATAATTTCTTTTTAACTTTTGGTGTTTCTTTGACTTTTACAATTTCATTATCATCCATTAATATCTCCTCCTTTTTTATAATAAAAAAAGAAATTGTCCAAGGTAGGCTTGGACGACCATGTATCATATATACGTAAAGGGCGGTAATTGTCTGTGTAGTAGTTAATATTTGGTCGCCACAAGGGTATTATATTTCTATGTTTATAGTATATTTTATTATTAATTTATAGAGTAATTTGAATAATTAAAAGAATCATGAGTCTCTTTTAATTAGTGAAAAAGAGGCTACTTTACCTATTAATAATATAATTTATTTACATTTTTGTCAATAACACTATGTATAAGTCTTATGTGCTATAGTTGTTAATTATTACTAAAATATTACAATAGAATAAGTAATGATTTTTTCTTTTTATACATATTTTTATCAGCTATGC
>DHIM01000030.1:4329-4940 GCA_002403785.1 Clostridium sp. UBA4746 | reverse complement strand
GTTCTAATATAGTACTTGATAAAGGTGAGTATGAAAATCCAGAAGCAAGTATTATAGGGGTTTGGTGAATGTTACTATAATTATTAATAGACAAATGCATTTTTCTATAAGTTTCCTAAGCCTTTTCTTTAGTAAAATCAGTCAAAATAATAATAAATTCATCTCCTTTATTTCTAATGACTATAGAATTATAGGATAAGAAGATACTTAAAAATTTTCCTACATAAATAATTATAGTATATTGTAACAAAAATGTTTAGTAGTATATAAAATATTAACAAAAAGTTGGCAAATTAATGAAAATAACTTGGCTATAATGTTAACATAATTATATGCTAATGGTAGAATAAAGCAACCTATCATAAGAGGGCAATTTACTAAGCTTTATAATTAATAAAGTGAGAGTGAATTTTTACAATATATAATGGGACATGAAGTTTAATACAGTAAAATAATACAACTTATTAAGGTATCTTAAGTGAAAAAGAGTAATATTGATATTATAAAAAACATATATTATGATGAAATGATACTAGATAGGTATAGAAATCCTATGAAAAGTATAAGAGAGACTATTAAGTGATTTACAATATTAAATAAATTAAGAGGAG
>DHIM01000030.1:0-4207 GCA_002403785.1 Clostridium sp. UBA4746 | reverse complement strand
AAGAGGAGATGTTTTTATGGATAAGTATGTTTGCTCAGTATGCGGATACGAATATGATCCAGCAGTTGGAGATCCAGATGGCGGAATAAAACCAGGTACCAAGTTTGAAAATATTCCTGAGGATTGGGTTTGTCCACTATGTGAAGTTTCAAAATCAGAATTTGAAAAAGCATAACATTTTTGATAATAATTAATCAATAAAAAATTAAGGGAGCCCATTTATTTTTGGGTCTCCTTAATTTTTTTAATAAAGAGCACTACATTTTTGATACTTCTGACATTGGTCCTTCAATTATGTATCAAGAAGAATAGATTAGATAAAGCATGAATATTGATATCAAATGATATTGATATTGATATTCATTTATGCTATAGTAAATGAATAATATTATAGAATTACTTATAGAATTATTTATACAGGGAGAAATACATATGGGAATAATAAAGTCAGCATTTTATTTTATATTAGCGGGAATATTTGAGATAGGAGGGGGATACCTTATATGGATATGGTTGCGAGAAGGTAAAAGCATAATATGCGGAATTGCTGGAGCTATAGCACTAATTCTGTATGGCATAATTCCTACATTACAACCTTCCAATGCTAATTTTGGTAGAGTATATGCAACTTATGGTGGGATATTTATTATATTATCATTATTATGGGGTTGGAAAATTGATAATATAATTCCAGATAAATTTGATTTAATTGGTGGCACTATAGCAGTAATAGGGGCTGCTATTATTATGTATGCCCCAAGAGGGTAGGATTTTTTATAGATAGGTAAAAACACCTACTAAAAGAGAATTATATTAATTAAACAAGATTTAAACATTGACTTATGTAATTAATAATAATTTGGAATCCCAACTTTACATATCAGTAATATAGTGATATTATAGATGTGATTTGATAAATCAGCTAATTCTCATCAAGAGAGGTAGAGGGATTGGCCCGATGAAACCTCGGCAACTATCAGACATTAAATGGCTGGATAGGTGCTAATTCCTGTGTTAAGTTTATTGTAACTTAGCGAAAGATGAGAGGGGTGTCTTTGAATGTTTATACCTCTTTATCATTATACTTTGATGAAAGAGGTTTTTGTTTATATTGAAATTATAATTTAATAGTATCTTATCAAGAGCGGTGGAGGGAATGGCCCTATGAAACCCGACAACCAACATCGTATATATGATGCATGGTGTTAAATCCTGTGGCATTGCTGCAAGATAAGAATAAGTTTGGAAGTAGAGCCCAAGTTTATTCTTGGGTTCTATTTTTGTATAATAAATTATACTTATATGAATGTGATTTAAGGTAATATTAGAAATTATAGATGAGATATTAGCATTGAAAAGGAGAAGGGATATCATGATTAAAGTTTGCGGTGTAAGTAAAAGTTTTTCAGAGGTAAAAGTATTAAATGATGTTTCTTTTACAGTTGAAAAAGGTGATATTTATGGAGTTATAGGTCACAGTGGAGCTGGAAAATCCACTTTGCTTAGATGTTTTAATGGACTTGAAACCTATGATGCAGGTACTATTAATATAATGGGCAAAGGGGTAAAAGAACTAAATTTAAAGGAGCTTCGCGAGTTTAGAAAAGATGTAGGTATTATATTTCAAAGTTTTAATCTTATTAATAGTAAAAATGTTTTTCAAAATATAGCTTTTCCACTAGAAGTATGGGGAAAGGATAAAAGTTTTATTAAGAAAAGAGTAGATAGCTTAATAGATTTAGTAGGACTTAATGATAAAGTTAGCACTAACGTAAAACAACTTAGTGGAGGTCAAAAACAAAGAGTTGGAATCGCAAGAGCATTGGCACTTAATCCAAAAATATTACTATGTGATGAAGCAACATCTGCGCTGGACCCTAAAACTACAAAATCTATATTACAGCTTTTGAGGGATATAAATAACAAATTTAATATAACAATTGTTGTAGTTACCCATCAGATGGAAGTGGTAAAAGAAATTTGTAATAAATTTATTCTTCTAGAAGGTGGTAAAATTAAAAGTCGTGGATTCACCGATGAATTATTTATTAAGCCAACAAAAGAAATGAAAATACTTATTGGTGAGGAAGAATTATTACCCAATACGGGCTATAACATTAAAATATTTTTTACAAAGGAAATTACTCAAAGTTGCTTGATAACATCTTTAGCTAGGGAACTAAATATCGATTTTTCAATAGTATGGGGACGGCTTGAAAAATTTCGCGATAATGTAATGGGGAGCCTTATAATAAATACAAGTGGAGAAAATAAGGAAAAAATAATAAATTATTTAGATAAGAGATCTATAGAGTGGGAGATTGAAAATGAGTCACTTCAAAATGATTCAGAACAAATTGAGGAACACGAGGTAGATAACAATAAGTAATTCTTGTCTACTAAAAAGGAATACTAAGGAGCTTAATAGTGAATAACTATTAAGTGATAACACAGAATACAAGGAGGGAGAATAAATGTTATTTAATGAAATTTTACTACCAGCACTAATAGACACCTTATATATGGTAGTAGTATCTACAATTTTCACAGTGATTTTAGGATTTATTGCAGCAGTTGGATTGATAATAACAGCTCCTAAGGGGTTAAGGCCAAATGCTCTAATTTATAAAAGTTTAAATTTAGTAGTGAATATACTTCGTTCATTTCCGTTTATTATATTAATGATATCAATATTTCCTTTAACTAAGCTTATTGTTGGAACAACCATAGGCACTAATGCAGCCATAGTTCCACTAACGCTTGGGGCGGCTCCTTTTGCTGCAAGAATAATAGAATCTGCGCTTTTAGAGGTGGATTATGGAATTATTGAAGCAGCTAAATCCTTTGGTGCTAAAACTCACCAAATTATATTTAACGTTATGTTAAAAGAGGCAATGCCATCTATAGTTCTTGGTATTACTTTAACAGTAATAAACATTATAGGATACTCAGCTATGGCCGGAACAATTGGTGGCGGTGGCCTTGGAGATGTAGCTGTAAAATATGGCTATTATAGATTTCAGTCAGATGTTATGATATATACTGTAATAATATTAATTTTAGTTGTTCAAATAATTCAAGCCTTAGGGAATTTACTATACAGTAAAATGATAAAGTGAATTTGTTATTATAAAAGTATTAAAAAAATAAGAGAGGCTTAATAGTCCTAACTAGTAAGTACTCAAAAATTATAAGGGGGATTCAAGATGAAAAAATTATTAAGTGTGTTACTATCAATAGTCGTGATTTTCGCATTAGGTGGTTGTGGATCAAAAAAAGCGGCAGTTGTAACTGATAAAAAAGTTATTACAGTAGGTGCCTCACCAATTCCTCATAAAGAGATATTAGAGGTTGTAAAGCCGATCCTCGCAAAAGAAGGATACACTCTTAAAATAGTAGAGTTTACAGACTATGTAACACCAAACACAGCACTCGCTGAAAAGCAATTAGATGCTAATTTCTTTCAACATATACCTTATTTGACGGAATTTAGTAAAGAAAAGGGTTTAGATCTGACTTGGACTGTAAAGGTTCATATTGAACCTATGGCTTTATACTCTACAAAATTCAAAAAACTCAGTGATATAAAAAATGGAGCAAGTATTGCTATTCCCAATGATCCTACAAATGGAGCAAGAGCACTTAGAGTACTTGAGAAAGCGGGGTTATTGAAATTGAAAAGTGGAGACCTTATTTCAAAGCTTGATATTACATCAAATCCAAAGAATTTAAAAATAACTGAATTAGACGCTCCTCAACTTCCAAGAATTTTAAAGGACTTGGATGCAGCGGTTATAAACTCTAATTATGCAATGGAAGCTAAATTAAAGTTAACAGATGCACTAGCTGTTGAAGCAAAAGATTCTCCTTATGCAAATGTACTTGCAGTTAGAACAGAAGATAAAAATAAACCTTATATAAAGGCACTTTCAAAGGCATTAACTTCTCCAGAAGTTAAAAAATTTATTTTAGATAAATATAAAGGTGCTGTAATTCCTGCTTTTTAAATATAGGATATAGTTATAAATAGATATTTATAAAATATAAAATCATCTTGCTTTGGACGTAACAGTGGGAACAAGGTGGTTTTATTATTTAATATAAAATAATAAAGTTCAAAGGGTGTTCATAACTTTTACCATTTTATAAATCTATTACTTGTCTTCTTAGTGTATAATATATGTTATGCAGGTAACTTTATCAATAT
>DHIM01000165.1:420-2582 GCA_002403785.1 Clostridium sp. UBA4746 | reverse complement strand
ATTATGTGGAGTACTTTTCTTAGAGTACGACATAAAATATTTATTTAATTATACTAATAATACTGTAAATTTTATATAAATACTTAATAATTTTTGAGATTGGTTTTTAAAATAGAGTACATTTACATTCATTAATTTTTGAATCTGTTTAAAGAGGTTGTTAAAATTCATGATATTTTATTTAGACGTAAGATAAATTATGTCGAATCATTTATGTTGAATCCTTACCAAATATGATATAAAATAGGTAGAAAAGAAAAGGTTTTCTGTAATGATTGTCGTTGGGTTAATCTTCTATTTATTAATTTCTGCATTATAATAACTTATTAGAATGCAGAAATTAATAAATAGTTGATTTTGGAATTAAATATGGCTTTAGAAATAATGAAAAGATATATTTATCTTTTATATTTTTTCATTTATAGAAAACGTTTTCTATAAATGTAACTAGAAAATAATAAAGTAATACAAAACTAGGAGGTAATATTAATGCCAACGTTAAATAATACAATTGAGATACTTAATTCTAAGTCTACTAAAATCCTGTTTGGAGATTTGTATGGAGAAGAGGAGGAAATTATAGTTGAACAAATTCTTAGGTATACTAGTTTAGTTGAAGAATATGATAAGAAATTTAAAACAAATGATATTTATATTTTTAGCTCACCGGGGCGTTCAGAAATAAGTGGAAACCATACGGACCATAACTTAGGTAAGGTGATTGCTGCTAGTATTAACTTGGACTGCATTGGAGTTACAGAGGTGACAGATAATAATAAGGTAAGTATAAAAAGCTTAACCTATAATGAAGATTTCGTTATTGATTTAGATAACTTAGAAAGTGCTGAAAAGGATACTGGAGCAACATTATTAGTTAAAGGGATTTTAGAAGGTGTAAAAAAACATGGTTATAAAATAGGAGGATTTAATGTTTGTATAACTAGTGATGTAATATGTGCAGCAGGTGTTAGCTCATCAGCATCTTTTGAAATGTTATTATGTTCAATTATTAATTATTTTTATAATAATAATGAAATGGATATAATTACTTGCGGTAAAGTTGGTAAATATGCGGAAAATACAAGGTGGAATAAACAATCTGGGTTGTTAGACCAATTAGCCTGTGCTCATGGTGGATTAATTACAATAGATTTTAAAGACCTAGAATTTCCTATAATAAAAGAGATAGATTGCACAGTAATAGAGCAGACATACGATTTTGTAATTGTTTCAACTGGTGCAAACCATGCGGGTTTGAGTGAAGAATACTCATCAATACCAATAGAAATGAAATCAGTTGCAAACAATCTTGGCGGAAGTGTTTTAAGAGATGTAACATTGGAAGATTTGCTTAATAATTTAGACAAGCTGAGAGAGGTAGCTGGAGATAGGGCCATTTTAAGAGCACTACATTTCTTTGAGGAAAATAAACGTGTTGATAAGCAGGTGGATGCTTTAAATGTGGGTAATTATGGTGACTTTATTAAGCTAGTAAATGAATCAGGTAATTCATCATGGAAATGGCTTCAAAATTGTTACTCAATATCAACTACTCACGAACAGGCAGTGACCTTATACTTAGCATTAAGCGAGTTATTTATAAAGAAAAATGGTGTTGGTGCATGTAGAGTATATGGGGGTGGCTTTGCAGGTGTAATGCTGGTTTTATTACCAAAGGAAATTACTGAAGAATATATAACTTATATGAGGAGATACAATAATAATGGTATCTATAAAGTGAATATAAGAAAATATGGAGCTGTAAACATAAACAGTTTATTAGGATGAGTGAATTCATAATTGGGGTTGACTTAGGTGGAACTAATATCAAAGTATCAATATTTAATTTGGATTTAAAATTGATACTGGAAGTACGTAAACCAACAGAGGCGCAAAACGGACCAGCGTATGTTTTAAACAAAATAATTCATATAGTTGAAGATATGATGGGAAATCTGAATATAACGGAGAAGTTAATCCATTGTATGGGAATGGGCATTCCAGGATTATTGGACCCATACGAGGGTAAATCATTTTTTTCACCAAACTTTCCAGGTTGGGAAAATATACACGTTGTTAACGAAATGAAAAAGAGATTCCACTTTCCAGTATTTATCGATAATGATGTTCGTGTAAATTTATATGGGGAGTGGCTATATGGT
>DHIM01000165.1:0-169 GCA_002403785.1 Clostridium sp. UBA4746 | reverse complement strand
GCTGGATTGAATTCAAAGAATCTTATACTTATCACATTGGGGACTGGCTTAGGGTCAGGAATAGTAATTGATGGTAAAGTTGTGTATGGAGAAACAGCGAGTGCAGGAGAAATCGGGCATATGAATATGTATAGAGAAGGACGTCATTGCAAGTGTGGAAGTTCTGGAT
>DHIM01000286.1 GCA_002403785.1 Clostridium sp. UBA4746 | reverse complement strand
AATTCTAAGGTTGATGGCTATGGGCAGGATGCATATGCATCATTTTCAAATTAGGATCTATCGGTGCCATCTTATCCATAGGCATCATTTTCACATTAGGATCAATTGGTGTCATCTTATCCATAGGCACCATTTTCATATTAGGATCCATAGACCTCATATTTTTACATCTCATTGCATTCATTGAATAATTTCTCATGAAAATCTCCTTATATAAGTTTTATACATTATATTATTATGACAAATTACATTTTATGTTACTGATTTTTGTTAATTTAATATAGTTTTTAAAAACAATTTATAAGTGTAGAGGTGATATTAATAATTGACAAGTCAACAAAATCTCTTTATAATAAGGTTGATAAGTCAACTAAAATCAATAAAAGATCTAAGGCACGTTAAGATAAGGTGGTGGTAAATTTTGAAGGAAGATATAATGCATTTAATTAAGCTTAATAGTAGGATTTTCAGAATTACGCAAAGTTACTTGGATAAGGTGCTAAAAGAATATGATTTAAGCAGCGGTTCTTATCCATATTTACTTACACTAAGGGGAAATGAAGGTATTAGCCAAAATAAAATAAGCGAAGAAATAGGTTGCGATAAGGCAATGTCCGCGAGGACAATAACAAAACTTATAAAACTTGGATACTTAGATAGGAATAAAGATGAAACTGATTCTAGAGCATATAAGTTATATTTAACAGAAAAGGCTAAGGTTGTAATACCAAAAGTCCTTGATAAGATACATAATTTGGTGGGATTAATAACAAAGGATTTAAATGAAGAAGAGAAGTTTATTACAATAGACTCATTAAATAAAATTCTTAATAATATAAAAAAGATGAAAATACAAGGATAGAAGGAGAATACAAATGGATTCAGTAAATGATAGTAATTATAAGAATAGATGGGTAATTTTATTTATAGTTGTAATGGTAACTTTTATGTGCACATTAGATAGTAGTGTTGTAAATGTAGCGCTACCTGTAATGGCTAAGTCTTTAAATGTAACATCAGCCGGGATTCAATTGGTGGTAACAAGTTATTTAATTGTTATTGCAGCCGCTATATTAGTTTTTGGTAGATTGGGAGATATACTTGGTAAAACAAAGGTATTCAAGTTTGGAATAGCTGTATTCACAATAGGTTCTTTATTTTGTGGAATAACAAGTTCTCTTCCTATTTTAGTTTTAGCTAGAGTAATTCAGGCTATAGGTGCCGCAGCTACTATGGCAAACAATCAAGGAATAATTACTGCAGTATTTCCAGCAAATGAAAGAGGAAAAGCACTAGGAATTACAGGAACCTTCGTGGCTCTTGGAGCCATGGTGGGACCAGCACTCGGAGGATTTATAGTAGATGCTAGCAGTTGGGAATATATATTTTTAATAAATGTACCAATAGGTATAATAACTTTATTTTATGGAGTGAAGATACTTCCTAAATCGCATAAAGCAGAAAAGGTGAAATTGGATGGATTTGGAGCAGTATTGTTTGCATTTGCCATAGTTCCTCTATTTGTAGCTTTAGGAAAGGGACAAGAAATTGGATTTACACGACCTATAATTTTGATAGGATTTTTAATAGCAATCATCTCATTTATTGCATTTATTATTGTGGAGAAGAAACGTGAAAATCCTTTACTACAGCTACAAATCTTTGAAAATAAATTATTTTCACTCTCTATATTTTGTGCATTTTTATCGTTTGTATCAATATTTTGTTCAATTATTATTCAACCGTTTTATCTTCAAGATGTACTTAGGTATTCGCCATCATTTACTGGATTAATACTTATGATATCTCCTTTAACTTTGTCTGTAGTGGCACCACTTAGTGGACAGCTATCAGATAAGATAGGATCAGAAATTCTAACTTTTATAGGCCTTGTAGTTACAAGTTTGGGATTATTATTAATGTCAACTTTTAATGAGCAAACTAGTTTAATAAGTATGGTGATTTATATAGCAGTTATGTCCCTTGGAAATGGTCTATTTCAATCACCTAATAATTCTTTAATAATGTCCACAGTACCAAAGGATAAGTTAGGTATTGCAGGAAGTATTAATGGACTTGTAAGAAACCTAGGAATGGTATGTGGAATAGCTTTATCTACTGCCCTCTTGTATAACAGGATGAGTCATAAAATTGGTTATCGTGTAACTGATTTTATAGCAGGGCGCAATGATGCATTTATATACGGAATGAGAATTGTATATATAACGGCAGCCGTTATTTGCATAATTGGGGCTCTGCTAACTTTTTTAAGATTATATAGTAGTAGATCTAAACCAGCAACACGTTAAAGTAGCAATAATTTATAAAAAAAGATTAATATATTACGGTGATGTATATGAAAACATTAAACCCCAGAAAAACTATAGTTTTCTAGGGTTTAATGTTTTCATATAGGGATCTTATTATACTATTTTTTTAATTCCTGCTTACCAGTAATTTTACTTGTAGCATCCTTTTTAAATGTTGATTTAGCTTTAGCTGAAGTGAAATATACATTTCCGTCAACTGTAGCATCTTTTAACTGAAAGTTATTTGCTGAAACATAAAGATCACCTTTGAAAGTTCCATGTTCTATACTGCCTAGAGGACTATTAAAAGTCATTTTTGAAGCAGTCAATTTGAATCTAGCAGTTATTTTTTTATTTTTATCCTGACTGTACAGAGCTATCTTACGTTTTATAATATCTTTACCATTAGTATCTTTTTTGCCGGTTTTAAACTCACCATCAACTACAAGATCTTTATCAATAGCTAAATCCTTTGTTATTGCAATAATCCATGTACCCTTGTTACTTATTGCCTTTTCAAAAGCAGTTGAATTATTTACTATTGAAGCTGTGGTTACAACATTTGGAGTTGTTTTAGGCGGCGTTGCAGGTTGCTTAGCACATCCTACAAATAGTATAGTTAAAAGAGCTGATGTTATTAATATGATTTTTTCCTTCATTTAAATTCCTCCTTGATTGTTAAATAGTTTTGTATTTAAATGTAGTATAACCCAAAAAATGATAATTAATATTTTGAAAAAATTCAATTAATATCCATGGAATAAACTTAAAGTTACATAGAAGCAATTATATTAGAGATGATTTTCTTAACTAGCTTTTTATGGTATAATTTTCTTAGACAATATGCATAATAAATTATAAATTATAAATAAAGTTAATGTATTATCTAACTTATATATATGGAAGGAAGTGAGTTTTTAGTGAATCTGCGTACTTATTGTACACTAACTCGCTAAAGTTAAATTATGAATAATAAATTGCTAGATAAATATGCCCTTTTACTTATAAAGACAGGAATTAATATTCAAAAGGATCAAACACTTGTAATTAATTCACCTATAGAATGTGCTTCTTTTACTAGAATAGTTTCTAGAATTGCATATACCGAAGGGGCTAGGGATGTTGTTATAAATTGGAGGGATGAATTATCTTCAAAAATTAGATATATGAATGCCCCAGAAGAGGTTTTTGAAGAATTTCCAGAGTGGCAGAGAGATTTTTATTTATCAAATGCACGAATAGGAGCTGCTTTTTTAAGTATATCTGCCTCCGACCCTGAGCTTATGAAGGATGTTAATCCTGAGAGAATGTCAAAATCAAATAAAGTTGCAAGTGCTGCAATAAAGGAATACAGAGATAGGCTTATGAGCAATAAAAATGTTTGGTGTATTGCATCAATTCCTACTATAGCCTGGGCAAAGAAAGTTTTCCCGAAATTGTCTGAGAATGATGCAATGGAAAAACTATGGAACTCTATATTTAAAACAGTAAGAGTAGATACTGAGGATCCTGTTGCTTCATGGGAAATTCATAAAAACAATTTAAAGACAAGAATGGATTTTCTAAACGATAATAACTTTAAATTCTTAGTATATAAAAACTCTTTGGGTACAAATCTTAAAATTGAACTTCCGGAAAATCATATATGGCTCGGAGGATCAGACTATACACCAGAGGGCATAGAGTTTATAGCTAATATGCCTACTGAAGAAGTATATACACTTCCTAAAAAAGATGGAGTTAATGGAGTAGTTGTAAGCTCAAAACCGTTAAATTATAATGGTAATTTAATTGAAAACTTTTCACTTACTTTTAAACAGGGAAAAATTGTAGATTATAAAGCTGAAGTGGGTTATGATATTTTAAAGAGCATTATTGAAACGGATGAAGGATCCTACTATCTTGGTGAAGTAGCATTAGTGCCATATAATTCTCCAATATCAAATTCTAATATATTATTTTATAATACACTCTTTGATGAAAATGCTTCCTGCCATTTAGCTATTGGAAAAGCATATCCAGTATGCATAAAAAATGGTGAGAATTTAAGTGATGAAGAACTTGCAAAATTAGGAGTTAATGATTCGATTATGCATGAAGATTTTATGGTTGGAACAGAAGACTTGATAATAACAGGTATTACAGTAGATGAAACAGAAATATCTGTATTTAAAAATGGGGATTTTGCGTTTTAAGAAGTAGGACGAAAAACATGCAAAAAACTATTTAAAGTGAAAAAATATATTGTACACAGATTTTTAATATGTTAATATAAGTATATAATAGTAATTAATAATTGCTATCTAGAAGAATCTAATCTGATTACAACATATCCTCTTTTTTAGGAAGTTATTGTTAGTCAAAGTTAGATCTTAATTTTCGAAAAAAGGAGGAATGTTTAACATGGAAGACAAGAACTTAGTTTGTAAAGACTGTGGAAAAGAATTCGTATTCACTGAAGGTGAACAAGCTTTCTACAAAGAAAAAGGATTTGAAAATGAACCACAAAGATGTGCTGATTGCAGAAGAGCAAGAAAACAACAAAATGATAACTCATCATTTAGAAGATAACATAAATGAGTAATTAATACCTATAGAACTTCGGTTTTATAGGTTTTTTTATGTGCAAAAGTTATAGCATCTTATAGTTAATAATGTATAATCACATAATCTCACATAATACTAAGATATTTATTCGAAGTTTACCTATTATAATAGAAATAGCAACAAAACAAAAATAAAAACAATATAATAAAATTATTTGAGGAGTGGATTATATGTTAAACTATAGAAAAATGATATTATCAACAACTCTAGCGATAGCAATAATAGCGCCAACTGCTGTTTTTGCGGGACCTTTAAATGCAGTTACACCTAATTGTAAGATGAAAGTATGTGAAAAAGATAGTGCTAAATCAACTTGTAAAATGGATATGAAACAAAATACAATGTGTAATAAAAAAGATTCAATGTGCAATAAAAAAGATAAATTAGCGGCAAAAGAAGAAACATATGATAAAATATTTCAAAAGGCAGAAAAAATTGTACCTGGAATCACTGCAAAGGGTGAAGTCGTTTTAAGCCAAAGAAAACAATTGAAAAATCAAATTAATAATATAAGAAAAGAAAAAACGCAAGCAGCTATTTTACCTTTAAAAACAGAATTTAAGGCTCAAGTAATTGCTATAGAACAAAAAGTTGCAAAGGGTGAAATAACAGATAAACAAGCTGAAAATCAGTTAATAAGCATGCAACAGAAAAAAATAACAGAAGTTAAGAATATAAAAAATCAATTCGAAAAACAAAATAAAACTGAAAAACAGGCAATAGAAGTAAAGAAAGAAGCAGTAAATAAGAGCTTTAAAAACTTTACTATAGCTGTCAAATCAAAAGACCCAAAAACTATTAAATATACCTTCAACATATATCTTCAAAATTCAAATGATTTAAATGGTATGTTAAGTCAATTAGTAAGTCAGATAACAGCATAATACATATAATAAAGCAGGAAGAGACTATATTTTTAATTAAATATAGTCTTTTTTTTGTGGATTTATATGAAAAAGCTTATTATATGAGAGAAAGAGTCGAAAATTAAATTTATTTGTAAATAGTCAGAACTGTATTATAATATAAGTAAGAATGATAAAATAGACATACTCAACTTAGTTGTATTTAGCAGGAGGAAAATTATGAATTATACTATTTATTTAGTTGAAGATGAGGAAAACTTAAATAGCATACTTACATCATATTTACAAAATGAGGGATGGAATGTTACATCATTTTTAAAGGGAAAAGAGGCACAAGCAAAAATACAAAATGAACCATATTTGTGGATTTTAGACATTATGCTTCCAGATATAGATGGGTATCAGTTAATTAAAGAAATAAAATTGAACAACGAATTAACGCCAGTGATATTTATTTCGGCTAGAGATGCAGATTTAGATAAAATTATAGGGTTAGAACTTGGATCCGACGATTATCTAGCAAAACCATTTTTGCCTAGAGAACTTATAATAAGAACTAAAAAATTATTAGAAAGAGTTTATAAAAATTCACATAATAAACCTAAAGAAAATAAAATGCTGATAGGGACCTATTTGGTGGATGAAAATACAAGGGAAGTAAGTAAAGATGGAGGAGTAATAGAACTTACATCTAAGGAATTTGATTTGCTAGTTTTTTTCATGAATTATCGAAGTCAAGCGTTCTCTAGAGAACAAATTTTAGAAAGAGTTTGGGGAGAAGATTATTTTGGAAATGATAGAGTAGTGGATGATTTGCTTAGGAGACTACGAAAAAAATTACCTCACTTAAATATAGAAACAATATATGGGTATGGGTACAGGTTAGCAAGATAATGTATATTAAAGGTGGCTTTATGAAAAATAAATCTTTATTCTTTCAAATCGGGGTTGTATTTGCAGGAATAATAATCGGGTTAAGTATGATACTAGCGTTATTGTTTCCCATAATTTCAAGAGATTTTTTTACAAATGAGGTTTATAGCACTATTGAAGGTGCACAATATAATATAATCAACAAAAAATTATTTAAGAACCTAGAGCTACAATATTCGGGTGAGCAAGGTAATGATGCTGAGTTAGATATACGAAATGTTACTCACATTCAAATTCCCAATGAAGGCACTAGTGAGGCTTCAAAGTTAAAAATAACTAATACGATAAACTCATCAGAGGTTGATCTAGGATTCGTTAAAGAAATAATTAAACAAGGGGAATCACAAAAGAAATTAAGTAAAAGGTACGTAAAAAAAATTGGTGATAAAAATATTTTTTATGTTATTAGTAAATATGGTAGTGATGATAAATCAGGCTTTATATTATCATACATGTGGGATACATATAGGAATAATCTACTGAAAACTTTGTTACAAAAGTTAATGTTTATAACATTTAGGGAAATTTGGACTGGGTACGGCGATAGTTAAATATATAGTAAAGTATCACGATGGAAAAATTAACGCGATAAATGAAAATGACGGTGTTTCTTTTTACATAAAAATACCTTTATAATATTGAAGCTTAATAGTATATAAGAGGACTAAATATATACTATTAATAATATATATTTAGTCCTCTTATATTTTAAAGTGTAAATCTTATTTATTTATTATGTGATAATTTAGAGCGTTTAGTAAATTTGTCATTATTTGCATCTATTTTTACACCATTTTCAATCCCTATATCACCACCATTTTGTGGAAACATTTTTCTAAGTTCGGCATTAGTTTTTTTATAAGTTTTCATGTGACTTTTATTGTTGTCCATAAATATTCCTCCTTATATGTTGTAATATAATATTAATATAACCATAATATTATAAAAATATATGTAAGAAAAAAATTACTAAAAATGGTAGATAAATTTTTATATTTAAATAATCCCATAAAATGATAACTTAAAAAAACTTGTATTTATAAATTTTATATAATGTAT
>DHIM01000115.1:1170-4229 GCA_002403785.1 Clostridium sp. UBA4746 | reverse complement strand
GATAAGGTACTTAGAATAATATTGTCTTATACTGATTATGTAAATAGAGTGGTTTGGGGGAAATAGAAATGAAAGTCTTACAGATAAATTCTGTTTGTGGCTATGGAAGTACAGGCAGAATAGCAACAGATATATACAAAATCTTAGAAGAACAAGGACATGAATGCTTGATAGCTTATGGTAGAGGTACTTCTCCTGAAGAAATAAAATCTATTAAGATTGGAACTAATTTTAATAATTATATGCATGTTGCAAAAACAAGATTATTTGATTTGCACGGATTTGCTTCAACAAAAGCTACAAAGGAATTTGTAGAAAAGGCTAAAGAATATAATCCAGATGTTATTCATTTACATAATATTCATGGATATTATATAAATGTAAAATTATTATTTGATTATTTAAAGGAAGTAAATAAGCCAGTAGTTTGGACACTGCATGATTGCTGGGCTTTTACTGGTCATTGTGCATATTTCGATTATGCTCAGTGTGATAAATGGAAAAATGGATGCAACAATTGCCCACAAAAAAATGGTTATCCAAAGAGTCTATTTATAGATAATTCTATAAGTAATTATGAAAGAAAAAGAGAATTATTTACTGGTATAAAAGATATGACTATTGTTACACCTTCTAAGTGGCTTGCTGATTTGGTTAAACAATCCTTTCTGAAGGGATATAGTGCAAAAGTGATTAATAACGGAATAGATTTAAATATATTTAGTCCAAAAGATGGTGGTATATTTAGAAAAAAATACAACCTAAAAGATAAATTTATAGTATTAGGCGTTGCGAGTATATGGGATGAACGAAAAGGCTTTAAATATTTTCTTGAATTTTCAAAACTTATTGATATAAACACCAAAATAGTTTTGGTTGGATTAAATGATAAACAAATTAAGGAACTACCACAAAATGTTATTGGTATTAAAAGAACTAATAATATTGAGGAACTGGCAGAAATATATTCAGCAGCGGATGTGTTTGTAAATCCAACATTGGAAGATAATTTTCCTACAACTAACTTAGAAGCATTGGCTTGTGGAACATCTGTAATTACTTTTGATACTGGAGGAAGTTCAGAATCTATTGATGAAAGCTGTGGAGACGTTATAAATAAGGGGGATATTAACGCTTTAATTGAATTGCTAAATTCTAAGTATTCGGATAGAGAAAAAAACATCGCAAAATGCACAATGCGTTCTTCTATATATAATAAAGATAAAAAACTTAGGGAGTATCTAAAAGTTTACAAAGCTTAAATTGCTATATAAAATATTATTACGAATATTTTGTAAAAATATATTTTAATAATACAAAAAATATGAAGTATACAAATGAAGGAGAAAAATAATGCTATATTACTTATATTATTCTATTTGGGGCCTAAATGGAATACTTGCTATTCTAAATAAAAAATCGAAAGTAATAGCGTTATTTACTGCGATTTTTTGCTGGATTTTAATGTGGGGAAATACCATGAATCCAGACTATTATGGTTATTTAATAAAATATCAGAATCAAGCAACCTTGATTAAATCCGAAGTTGGCTATTCTTTACTACTTAAAGTAGGAAAAATTCTGGGACTTGATTATAATACATTTTTATTATGTATAACTTTGATTTGTTTTCTAATAGTTTTTTATACTATTTCAAAGGTTACTAATAATCTGAATTGTTTTTTTGCTTTATACTTTGGATTTGCTTTAAGCTATGATATAGTTCAAATTAGAAATTTTATTGCTATGTCGATTTTTATATATGCAATTCCATGCTTGATTAATAATGAAAAAATTAAATATATATTGTTGATTTTAGCCGCAGCAACTATTCATACTACAGCATTGTTCTATTTGCTACTTGTATTTATTAAGGTCAAGCCTAGACGAAATAGTAATCTATCTTATAAAATTAGTGCTTCGATAATATGGTTTTTGTGTGTTATTATATTTCTAAATGGAAATAAAATACCATTTTTAAACTATTACTTAGAAATTTTAACAGGTGATAAGCGTGTGGATTATTATTTATCGTCCTCGACACATCTAGGTTTTCTCATTACTTTCGGATTACAAGCAATTAATTTTGGATTGGTTTATATATCAAAACAGATTATTCAATATAATTATAATAATGTTGAGGATAACAAGCTGAAGACAATTTTAAAGTTTGTTGATTTAATCTACATTGTTAATATAGTTGGCTTTTTTGCATATCCACTATGTATGATTGATGGCACTTTCTATAGACTATTTAGAAATTTCAATATTTTGAATTTTGTACTGTTTTCCGCAACTATAGATTCTTATAGAATACATCCAAAAAATAATGCTCGAATATCAAAGATAATGTTTATTACAATTATAGTTGCAGGTATGGCATTATGGTATGCAAGAGAAATGAATGATCTCACATTTATTTTACATCCTATTTTAGAAAACAACTTACTTTTTAAATGATGTAATGATTTCTAGTATAAGTGATTTATGAGAAGATTAGTATGATGAAACATAGTATGTAAATAGTAAATATTTTATTACTAACATTTAATTGAGAAAAATTATTGCGAAATTTATAGGAGACTATTTTAGCAAAACAGTTTGAATTAGTTATTACTGTTAGAGATAACGGTTCTAAGGATGAAAGTATCACTTTATTAAAAGAATATCAGAAAATTTTAATAATGTAACTATTGTAATTTAGAATATAAAGGAAACGGTTGAATAAGCTGTAGAACCGTCATTAGCAATGTTCGCGAGCAAAGATAACTTAAAATTATAGTGATATCAATAATCGAGACGGTGTAACAATTCGTGCGTTGCCAATTTATGTATCTTAAGATATTAGTATTGTAAAAATCGACTGCAAATACTGCAAATTGAAGGGCTTTTATAATATCAATATTCAGCGCACTATCTCAATATATCTTTGAAAGTTGTTAATATTATTTAGAGCTACACAGATACAATGAATAGAACAGTTTGGTCAAAAAAATAAAAGCGTTGTAGGCTCTAATGAGAATACAATCGATATTGGAGAAAGATTATGAATATTTCAT
>DHIM01000115.1:0-1018 GCA_002403785.1 Clostridium sp. UBA4746 | reverse complement strand
GATTATGAATATTTCAATCATTTTATCAACATACAACGGTGGAAAATTTATTCTAGAACAGTTAAATTCAATATTAAATCAATCCTTAATTCCGGATGAAGTTCTAATATCAGATGATTGCTCCTCAGATAATACAGTTGCTATTATTGAAAATTTTATTAGTAATAATAAGTTATACCATTGGAAGGTATCTGTTAATAAAAACAATGTTGGTTGGAGAAGTAATTATATAAGGCTATTATCTTCAGTACAAGGAAAATATATATTTTTATGTGATCAGGATGATGTGTGGGATAAAAACAAATTAGAAAAAATGTGTTCAGTTATTAAAAATAATAATAAAATTTTGTTATTAGCTTCAGATTATGTACCATTTTATTGCGACAAGAATGCTGTTAAAATATCGACCAGTATTATGAAGACAATGAGATATGATGAAACAGTTGAAAAATGTAAATTTGGTGAGAATTTTTCAAATGTCATTCGTCCTGGTTGTACTTATTGCATTCGGTACAAATTATTGGAATTAATAACTCAATATAAGGCTGATGGAAGTGCACATGATGCTATACTATGGCGAATTGCAAATTTATATGATGGCTTGTATATTTATCACTATTCATCTATTGAATTTAGACGTCATGGCAGTAATGCAACACCAAAAAATAAGAAAAGCGTGAAATCCAAAGAAGCAGAAA
Organism: Clostridium sp. UBA4746; assembly: GCA_002403785.1. Taxonomy (GTDB): domain Bacteria; phylum Bacillota; class Clostridia; order Clostridiales; family Clostridiaceae; genus Clostridium_AD. The sequence continues at coordinate 320 of DHIM01000115.1, read as the reverse complement.
TTAGATTTTCATTAAATGTACTACAGCAAATTCAAAATATTTTAATGAAGAACTCTGAATTAATAGCTCAACCAAATTATAAAAAAAATATTATAAATAAGATTATTAAGTTTTATGAATTAAGATATAAGTTATTTCACGAAAAAAACATAGTAGCATGGTTCATATTAGTAATATACTATAAAAAATGTTACTTAACACTAAAACAATTATTAGGAGATTTATATATAGCGTTTGGTAAAGAGAAGTAAAATAAAGAGTTTTTATATTAGAAGAAATATAAATTAAATCTTGAGTAAGAAGTGAATTGATACAAAATG
>DHIM01000377.1:1973-3548 GCA_002403785.1 Clostridium sp. UBA4746 | reverse complement strand
TGACTTAATTATACCCTCTATAAATATTATTAATTTTTCAAAATCACCATTTTTTTCATAATAATTTTGTATTTTTAGATTTTCTAGTGACTGTATTCCAGTAATTTCTTCACCATGTCCAGTTAAAAGTATTATATATAAATCATTATTGTATTTTCTTATTTCCTCTATTACATCTTTTGCAGTAAGCTCATCTATGTAATAATCTAATATTAATATATCAAATCTATTATTTTTTAATTGTTTAAGCCCTTCCCTAGAACTCGTAAACCCTTCAACATAATATTTATCTCCCAAGAAACTTTTTATGGAATCAACTATTCCACAATCATCATCAATAATCATTATCTTTATACCATTATTCATGTATTAACCCTCCCTTGTTGCCGGTATTTTTATAAAAAAAGTTGTTACCTTATCATTTGTCTCAAAATCTATTTTGCCATTAAATCTACCTGTTATTATTGATTTAGATATATATAACCCAAGTCCAGTTCCCTTATTACCTTTTGTAGTTACCATTCTCTTGAATATATTTTTTTGTACTTCAGTTGGTATTTCCTTTCCTAAATTTTCAACATAAAATATAATTTCTTTGTTTTTTTTATATGCCCCTAAAGTTATTTTACGATTCTCATTCTTTTCACTCGCTTCTATAGCATTAGTTAAAAGAATATTAAAAACCTGTAAAAGTGAATTAATGCTGCCTTGGATTACTTCATCATAACTAATATCTATCTTCTCAACTAATGTACAATTATTTTTTTTAAATTCATAACTCATAAATAATTTAATCTTATTTATAAGTTCCTTTATAGAAAATTTATCCTCGTCAATCTGTTCAAATTCCTTTACCTGACCTTTCACTGTAGTAATTACATCAGACATATATATTAAGTATTCTGATATTCTGTTTTGCCAGTCACTAACCTCATTCATCAATTTTGTAACATACTCAACCTCAGTACATTCAGTTTGTATGTATTCATATATTTTTGTCGTATTTTTCTTAATTATCTGAATGCCACCAGCAGAACTCATCAAAGGAGTTTTTAAATTATGAGCTATCCCTCCAATTAATTGATTTAATGATAATAGTCGTTCTTTCTCAATTAATTCAAATTGATTTTGCTTAAAGAGTTCTAAGTTTTTTTTATATAAGGTAATATCTTTAAATAAAAGAACTATACCTAAATATTCCTGATTGAGAATTATAGGATTAGTTTGCACCTCAAAATATTTTTCATCAGACTTATTCTCTATTATTATTTCAATGATTTTAACAATATTATTAGCTTTTGATTCGTTGATCAGGTTTATTAAGTTATTCTTACACTCAGTTAATTTACTACAATTCATTATGTCATTAAAGTTTTTATATTCTCTATCTTCTGTTGAAAAATTTTTTATAAATGCTTTATTAACTTCTATAATATTCAATTTCTTATCTACAACTAAGACTGAATCAGATACAAGTTGTAATACATCCTCAAATTCAAACATATACTTATGAAATTTTAGTCTAACTCCAAATATTCCATATTTATATGCAAAATATATAAATCCTGTAAATTG
>DHIM01000377.1:0-1738 GCA_002403785.1 Clostridium sp. UBA4746 | reverse complement strand
TGAATATGATTTTTCTTTTAAATATGAGTAAACTATAAAAAAAGCTCCACCTAAAATGTATGGAACACACCAAGCACTTAGCTGTTTAAAATATAGCTCTAATTCGTTTGGCGTCTTCAAAGAATTATCTACTAGAGGGAAACTCATAAAGCAAATAATTGAAGGTATAAGTAGTATAATATATATTGTTTTTTTATTCTTCTTGACTATATTTGCATAAGATAGGCCATAAACCAACATAAAGTATGGCCCTACATAATGTGCAATATTAGACAGTAAAGCACTTATATAAGTGATTAATTTTAGTGTTTCTTGACTAGCACCCCCAGTTACTAAATATGCTCTTATAGGTTCATCACAAACTACAGCAAGTGAACCTAATCCCGCAAGAAAGCATATTGCCGCCATAAATTTTGTTGATTCTGTTTTATAATCTTTTATAAGAATAATAACTGCTACTAAAAATAAACCTATACTTGTTAATATCATAATATTACACTCTCTTATCTATAAATTCTAAAACATCTTTTTTAATTTTATTTTTGGAAAGTACAATTCCAGAATGACCACAACTGTACATATATCTTTTGGGGTTCCCCCAGTTTTTCCATAAGGTATTTGTATCCTTATTTATAACATATTTATCATACTTACCTGATACAAGAAGTATTTTATTAAGGTTTATTAATGGTTTCCTTAAGCATGGATTAATAACTTCCCAACTCTTTTTTAATAAACTATAATCAAAATTGTTTTTTAAGAAATCTTTTTTTATGTATTTCCCAGCCTCTGTTTCATATATTGTAAATGATAAATCATTAGCGTAAAACAAAGATATTAACACATCAATATTTTCTTCAACTTCACTTAGTAAATTAGTAGTTATTCCACCTAAACTCAAACCAATAATTATAACTTTCCCTTTTTTTTCAGTTTTAATATAACTTATTAAAGCTCTAATATCACTTACTGCTTGTTGTTCAGACTTTAGGGTTCTGCTTACATCTGCACTTACAAAATATTCACCACTATATAAAGATGTATCTGGAGATCTTTCCATATGAAAAGGTAAGACATAATTATAAATATTATAACTTCTTTCAACAAAACTATCTAAAAACACTTTCCCTAATCTATCTAGATTATCCGCTCTCCAACCATGTACAAAAATAATATTTACATTGTTATCTGTACCTAAATTTTTTCTATAATGAAATACACTTTCTTTATTACTATCTCCATTTTCCACTTCACTTAAAAATTTTATTTTCCCTATTTCATAATTCTTTTCAATTTTATATTTTTCATAATTTAATTTTGGCAAAGTAGGTTTTTCATAAAATTTCGATACGTCACTATTAAGTAAAGAGACGTCTTCCTCTAGATAATTAAACTGATCCTTTTCACTATACTTTTTATGAAGACTATATAAACCGTAGCTATCGGCTATTTTCGAGATTATTTTCATTATGATATTCCCCCAATCAAGGATAGATCACTTTATCATCCTTTGTTTTTCTAAATTTATTGTTTTATCTAAAAAATTCACATTGTTCCTAAAGTGATAAACTAAATTTATTAGTATAATTATAGACACAAACCATTTTCACAGTCAACACATTCAGATACAGTAGCTCTGTCATAATGTATAGAACATTTCATTATATACAAAAAAATATTATATTAATATTATAAAAAATTATTACAATATAAGTGAAAGGATCACTGCAACATTAAA
>DHIM01000058.1:5584-16721 GCA_002403785.1 Clostridium sp. UBA4746 | reverse complement strand
AGGAGATGTTTTTATGGATAAGTATGTATGTACAATATGTGGTTATGTGTATGATCCCAAAATAGGAGATCCAGATAATGGAGTAAAACCAGGTACTAAATTTGAGGATATTCCAGAAGATTGGGTATGCCCAGAATGTGGGGTTCCAAAATCAGACTTTGAAAAAGATGAATAAAGGACCGTATATTTTAAAGTTAATGCTTAAATCTTTCTATTAACTTAATAACATACTATGTTATTAAGAAAACATATAATAGTAAATAAAAAAATATGTTAAAGGAGTGATCTTAATGAAGGCTCACGTTGATAAGGATACATGTATTGGATGTGGATTATGCCCAGGGGTATGTCCAGAGATTTTTCAAATGGAAGAGGACGGAAAAGCTGTGGCATCATCAGATGAAGTGTCAGAAAATCTCGTAAGTAGTGCAAAGGAAGCAGAGGAACAATGCCCTGTTGATGCAATTACTGTAGAATAGTAATCGTATAGATAAAAATATAATAACAGAGACTTGTTTTGTCAAAGAGAAAATCATATTGAAAGTCAAGAATTTTTAATCATTAAGTGATTAGATATTCTTGACTTTATTGCATTTAGAACATTATATATTTTGATTTATTTAAATTATTTTATAGGTGTCATAACTTAAAGGTATTGACAACGGTAAAATAATAACCTACTAGCCTGTAGAAATACAGGATTTATTTATTTACATTAAAGAAGTAAGTTGAAGTATCTACATATACTGGATGCATAAACGTTAAAAGTTCGTATTACATCAACGTATAGTTAAGTTCATGTTATGTGTCCCTTTTATCCTGGCCAACTGAGGTAGGAGCAATGGCCGGAAGCAGGAGGTTTTCAATATCTGCCTTTAAAATGGTCACAGCCGTTGCATTCTCGCCTTTTTCCAGATAGTCAACTAAAGCCAGGTGTAAATCCATGGTTGTGAAATCATGTATTAAATCCCAACATTGTATTTGTCATAGTAGGTTTTCTGCCAGTCTACTTATTAAATTTTTGGCTAATATTACAAAGTAAAAATAAGGGATATATAGACTATAAAGTTGGCCAGACATATAAGTAATATATAATTATTGTTCATCATTGCAATAAAATTTTCTTCATCTCATTAGTAATATCAATATCATTCTTATTATATAATTTTAAGTCATTCGTATTTGAAAATTCAATTTGTGTTTCAATTGGGACTAACCAGTAATCTATTAGTTTACTGGTTAGTAACCTGAAGTTACCAAATTTACATATGGAATTAAAGGATATATTTAAGGGCATAGTATTTATATATAAGTGCTGTCAGCTGATCGAAAAAATTACTTGATGACAAATAGTAGAATGGATCCTAAGGTTGATGAATATTTAAGTAATGTAGAAATACAGGCTTATTCTAGAAATAATAAGGATACCTAATTCAGGCAAAACAGAAGAGCAACTATTCTTTTATTATAGAATCTACAATTCTACGACATAAGTTAACTTTATACTAATGTTAAATGTATCAACAAACTATAGTATATTGATGCATGGTGGTAGCATATCCGTTGAAAGTTAATCTGGGAAAGGAAGTAAGTTTATTGTTGTTCTTCCTACCAGAGAAGTAATGGAACAAAATATGTTATTTAGTAGCAACATAAAAAATAAAAGTGAGAGTATACCAATGGAACTTTCAGATGTTTGTTTGTAATCATTATATTGTTCATTATACAAAAAAATCCTCGTTATTTATGCCGGTTCGCCTCCACCAGTAAAACCCTCGACTAATTAAATTTAGTTGAGGGTTTTCTTATGATCTAATATGCGAGAAAACTGTCATCAACAATATGTTTGATATAAGCTTCTATTTTATATTGAAAATAAATACATCACAATATTGCATTATTAATATTACATGTTAAATTGTGAAAACTTGCATAAAGTATATTGAAGAATTTTGATAACAATGGTAATATTTATTTAATATATAGGAAGAAAGGGAGCAGTTATATGACATACTATGGTGATATATTAAAAGCAAACTTCTAAATAAATATTTTTTAATATTTTATTTAGCTACTAATAACAAATAATCACTTAAGTTATACAAGGAGGATTTTAATGGACATATTTATATACATACTTACTAAAGATATTTTACCTTTGGTGATGATAATTATAATTGGCTTTTTATTATGCAAAAAATTTAATTTGGATATTAATACTTTAAGCAAGCTAAATTTTTATGTTTATGTGCCCTTCTTCATCTTTATGCAGATCTATTCTACTCAATTACCTAAGGAAATATTTAAAATACTTATATTTGTAGTTATATTGGGAATTGTAAATACTGTAATAACTACTATTACGTCGAGAGTAAGAAGGTATGATGAGGGGTTTAAAAACGCATTCACGAACTCTATTATGTTTTATAATTCGGGAAATATAGGAATACCTCTAATTACCCTGATTTTTAGCAGTGGTCCCTTCTTAATAAATGGGAAAACACCTTATTTAGCAGTAGCATTAACTACTCAAATTGTTGTATTAATTGTACAAAACATCTCAACTAATACTATAGGATTTTTTAATGCTGGAAAAGGTAATATGCGCTGGCAAGATTCTGTAAAAAGTATCCTGCAAATGCCAACCATCTATATGATCCCGCTTGCCTTTATTTTAAAGGCATTACCTTTTAGATTAGAAAATATGCCGATATGGCCTAGTTTAATATATATACAAAATGGTTTAATTTCTTTTGCCTTAATCACATTAGGAGCACAGTTATCAAAGACAAAACTCTCATTTACAAATATTGATGTTTATATTTCAAATTTTATGAGATTATTAGGGGGACCTTTTGTTGCTTTTTTTATATTAAAAGTAATAGGAATTACTGGAGTAACAGCACAAACGTTAGTCATTTCATCTGCAATTCCAACAGCAGTGAATACTGCCCTTATTGCGGTTGAGAGAAATAATCATGCTGACTTTGCTTCATTAGCTGTGATGACATCAACTCTACTTAGTTCTATCACATTAGTATTTGTAGTATTTGTATCGAGACTACTGTTTCCATTATAAAAAATCAACTAATCAACCTGTTTCTAAATGGAAGCCCAGGTGTTTTTACCTGCGATTCCGTCCACAACTAATCCTTTAGATTTTTGAAATAGTTTAACTGCTGTTTCGGTTTTGGAACCGAATACTCCATCTATTGGACCTGGATTATAGCCAAGTTTAGTTAAAGATTCTTGAAGATACCTTACCTTTGCACCTGTATTTCCCTTTTTTAATAGTGGATGTGTTGGCTTAGGAGCTAATGAAAGTATTTTAGAAATTGTAACTAGGGTATATCCCAATTTTTTAAGTCCTGTTATTATTTGAGGCAAAGCCTCCGTAGTGTGAGTACCACTACCTACATGCATCAACACAATAGCACCCGGTTGTGCGTTGTTTATTACCTTTTGAATCATGGTGGCTGCTAGGGTACCATTCCAATCTATGGTGTCGATTGTCCACATTATTGTCCAGGGATAGCCAATAGAACCTAGAACATTTAATACAGTAGAATTATATTCACCGTAGGGGGGGCTAAAAAACGGCTGAGGCTTTGTATTAGTAGCGTTTATTATTGCATTCTCACAATTCTTAATTTCTGATTTTATCCCAGCTTCAGTTAATTGAGTCATTTGAGGGTGACTATATGAGTGATTGCCAATCTCATGGCCTTTTTGAAGTATTTGATTTGCTGATTGAGGGTGTAAATCAGCATACTCACCAGTTAAAAAAAAGGTGGACTTAATGTTATTTGCTGAAAGTATATTGAGTATGCTTAAAGTGTTTGCAGAATCGGGCCTGCATCAAAGGTTAGAGCCATTAATTTTCCAGTAATATTTGATTTTGTTATTACAGTATCTTGAATTTGATATAAAGGGACTATTTGATAATATTAGAAATGATATATTAATTGAAATGGAATGGAAACATACCGGAGGAGAGAGGGTACTATATTTTATAAAAAATGGGTAAACTACATAATGTGCTGAATACATACAGTGTAATTTTATAGTTGAAGTGCGAATGTTTATGAATAAATAATAAATATGATTTATGAGAACAAGTATTAGGCAAAATAATGTGATAAGAGTATAGGGTGAAGTTGATTTTAGTACAAAAATGAAATTAGAAACGGCAACGGCTTGAGAGTTTCAGAGAGTACTATAATAAGTAAGAGAGGTGATTGTAATGGGTAAAATAGTAGGCTTTTATACAATGCCACATCCACCTATAATAGTTCCAGAGGTGGGACATGGTGAAGAAAAAAAGATTAAAAACACATATGATGCATGTGAAAGTATCGGACGAGAAATCGCAGAAATAAAACCAGAGGTAATAATAATAGTTACGCCACATGGTACTATGTTTTCTGATGCTATAGCACTTTCTTTTGAACCATCAATTTCAGGTAGCTTAAAGCAATTTGGTGCTCCAGGAGTTTCTATGAAGTTTGAGATAGACATGGATCTTACACAAGAAATTATGGTGAGGGCAGACAAAAGTAATATACAAACTATCAAGGCCACGGGTAGCACCCTTAAACAATATGGTAGAGAATATGAATTAGATCATGGCAGCATAGTTCCAATACATTTTGTTGAAAATAAATATAATTCTTTTAAGCTTGTGCATATTACATATGGTGGACTTACTCCCCTACAATTATATAAATTTGGTAAACTTATCAAAGAGGCTGTAGATGAAAGTTATAAAAACGTCGTGTTTATTGCTAGTGGTGATCTTTCTCATCATCTTAAAGATGAAGGTCTTTATAACTATAGTCCGTATGGAGAAAAATTTGATAAGGAAATAATAAGTTTACTAAAAAAGGGCGATGTAGTCGGGGTATTTAATATAAAATCTGAAATTATTGAAAACGCTGGAGAGTGTGGCTTAAGGTCTTATTATATAATGCTTGGTGCAATGGATGGTAATGAAATAAAAGGAGAACTTCTTTCTTATGAAGGCACCTTTGGAGTTGGGTATGCGGTAATGAAATTTGAGCTTAGAAAAGGTGGCAGAGATATATTATCAGAAATTATAAAAGAAAAAAGAAAAAAATATAATGTAAGAGTAAATAATGAAGATGTTTATGTGCGTCTTGCCAGAGAAAGTCTTACTCATTATATAATAGAGGACAATTACATGGATATACCGAGCTATGTAACGGAGGAAATGCTAAATACAAAAAGAGGAGTTTTTGTGTCTCTTAAAAAATTTGGTGCACTTAGAGGTTGCATAGGCACTATTTTTCCTGCAACAGAGAGTGTTGCAAAAGAAATAGTGGGAAATGCTGTTGCAGCAGGAGAAGGTGACCCAAGGTTTAGTAATGTATCGGTGGAAGAGCTAGAGGATATTGTTTTTTCTGTAGATGTTTTAACTGAGACTAAAGCAGCTTTAGAAGAAGAACTAAATCCTAAAAAATTCGGAGTGATTGTAAAAAGTGGAGTAAAGAGTGGGGTGCTATTACCAGATCTTGAGGGTGTAGATACTGTGAAGCAACAAATAAGTATTGTGCTTAATAAAGCAACGATTTCTCCAAGTGAAGATTATTCTATAGAAAAATTTGAGGTTATTAGACATAAATAGGAGTTGGTAACATGGAAAAAGAAGCTTTATTTTATGAAAAACAAGAAGACAAAATAAATTGTAAACTGTGCCCTCATAATTGTCTTATTCATGAGAGCGCTCATGGTAAATGTAATGTACGGATAAACAAAGAAGGAAAGCTTTATACAACTAATTATGGAGAAGTAACTTCCATGTCACAAGATCCCATAGAAAAAAAGCCTTTATATCATTTTAAACCTGGTAGTAATATACTTTCTATAGGAAGCTTTGGATGTAATTTTAACTGTGGCTTTTGTCAAAATCATTCAATATCCCAAGGAAGAGCAAGCAGTGAATATATATATCCGGAAAAATTAGTGGAAATATGCAGAGGTCTTAAAGATAACATTGGGGTGGCATTTACGTATAATGAGCCTTCTATCTGGTATGAATATGTGTTAATTGCATCTAAGCTATTAAAAGAAAACATAAAAAATATAAAAATAGTGCTAGTGACAAATGGGTATATAAAGAAAGAACCACTAAAGATGCTTCTGCCTTATGTGGATGCTATGAATATTGACCTAAAAGCTTTTAATAACAAGTATTATAAAGATATATGTGGAGGGAGTATTGAGCCTGTATTAGATACTATTAAAATATCATCAAAACAGTGCCATGTTGAGTTAACTACCTTGCTTGTAAATGGAGAAAATGATTCTAGTGATGAAATTGAAAAAATTGCTGGTTTTATAGCCTCATTAGATAAAAATATTCCACTTCACTTATCAAGATATTTTCCGAACTATAAGATGAATAATCCGGCTACAAAAGTTGAAGTAATGATTAAAGATAAAAATATAGCAAAAAAACATCTTAACTATGTATATATCGGTAATGTTTCCGGCATGGATAACTCAACATATTGCCCAGAGTGTGGTTATAATCTAATTGAAAGAGAAGATTATCATATTCAGGTTAATACTGATTCTGGTATATGTGCAAAGTGTGGTTATAAAACAAACCTTATACTTTGATTATTATATTGGGTGATAAAATGACCCAAATCACATATATGTCAGCGTAAACAACCCCATATCATTAATTATGATGTGGGGTTTTAATTATATTAAATAGACATAATCTTCTATAAATATTATTTATAATAATGCACATTATAATAGTAGAAATGAAAATCATTATCAGATAAAAGGGAGGTGACTTATATGTCAAAGAATAGAGTATTGATTCCAGAGGCTAAGGTTGGATTAAATAAATTTAAGATGGAAGCTGCTAGGGAAGTAGGAGTAAATCTTACAGAAGGATATAATGGAGAGTTACCTTCAAGAGAAAATGGTTCCGTAGGTTGTATTTAATGTACAAAGACAGATTCCTCCAAAGGCAACCGAGGATATGCCCTATGCATCATTTACTTATGGACCAGTAGCTAAAATTGAAAAAACTGGAGATTATTCAGTTAAATTTACATTGAAAAATAAATATACGCCATTTCTTGCAAATCTTGCAATGACACTGGCTGCTCCAGTTTTAAGCCCAACTGCAATCGCAAAATACAAAGGTAAATTAATGGAGAATCCAGTTGGTACAGGACCATATACTTTTGTATCTTGGGACAAGAATCAATCATTAAAACTTAAGAAAAATGATTCTTATTGGGGAGTTAAACCAAAGGTTGATAACGTAGTATTTAAGTTTACTAAAGAAAATTCAGTTCGTGCCAGTGATTTAATGACCGGTGGAACAGATATAATTGATGGAGTTGACCCTAATGATATCGCGAAATTAAAATCTAGTAATATGAAAGTATACCAAAGCGATGGAATGAATATTAACTACATGGCATTTAATTGTTCGAGAGCACCATTTAATGATGCTAAGCTACGTGAAGCTATTTCCCATGCTATTAATCGTGACGAATTAGTTAAATATTTATATCAAGGATATTCAAGTGTAGCTAACAGCCCACTTCCATCATTTATTCCTGGTTACGACAAGGCAGTGCAACCATACAATTATGATGCAGCAAAAGCGAAACAAATGCTTAAGGACGCTGGAAAATCAAATTTAAAGGTTAAGATTATTACTTATTCTAATCCTAGACCTTATAATACAGTGGGTGGGCAAAAACTTGCAGAATCAGTTCAAAACTACTTAGCTAAAATTGGAGTAACTGCAACAATTGATTCTTACAATTGGACTGATTACAAAGCAAAACTTGCTAATGGAGAAGGAGATATATTCTTCTATGGTTGGACAGGTGATAATGGTGATGCAGATAATTTCCTTTCATTATTTGATTCACATGAAATTAAATCTACTTTGAATTCAGCTCAATATACAAATCCAGCAGTGGATGCTTTACTTGTAAAAGGTAGAGAATTACCAAATGGAGCAGCAAGAGATAAAGTGTATCAAGAACTTCAAGAGATAGTTGCAAAGGATGCACCATGGCTCCCAATATCTCATTCACAAGTCCTTGCAGCATATTCACCTAAGGTTACTGGCTTTTCAGTACATCCAACAGGATCAGTATTCTTTAGTGGTGTTGATAAATAGTTATATTTTACAATGATTTTTAGGTGGAATATCGCAAGCCGCGGTATTTCACTTTTTAAGATTTAAGAAGGAGGTAACCATGGTTAAATATATTATTAAACGACTGCTTTTACTATTACCAGTTATGATTGGTGTATCAATACTTGTTTTTTTGGTTATGCACATGTTTACCACAGATCCTGCTGCCACAATTCTTGGACAGCATGCAAGCCAAAGTCAAATCTTAGCTTTAAGGGAGCAACTTGGACTTAATAAGCCTATTTATTTTCAATATTGGGATTTTTTCAGCGGGATACTTCATGGAAATTTGGGGGATTCACTTATGTCAAAAACTCCTGTATGGGATGAAATAATGGCGCGCTTTCCAGCTACAATTGAACTTGCATTGGCAGCTGTTATATTTGCTTCGATTTTTGGAGTAATTATGGGAGTTATTTCTGCAATTAAACAAAATTCAATTATTGATTATATCTGTATGATAATATCATTATTAGGTGTATCTATGCCAATATTTTGGTTAGGATTAATTTTTATATTAATCTTCGGAGTGCAACTTCATTGGTTGCCGGTATCTGGGAGAATAGACATTGGAATGGAACCAATTAAAATTACAGGTCTTTACTTAATTGATTCTCTAGCTACAGGTAATATGGATGCGTTCTTTAGTGCACTAAAACATCTGATTATGCCAGCTGTAGCCCTCGGATCTGCGTCTACTGCTATTATTGCAAGAATGACTCGTTCTACCATGCTTGAAGTTGTAAGGCAGGATTATATTAGAACAGCCAGAGCAAAGGGCCTTTTAGAAAGACCAGTTATATTTGGACATGCACTTAAAAATGCTTTAATTCCAATTATTACAGTAATAGGACTTCAACTGGGATCCTTATTAGGTGGAGCAGTATTAACAGAGACTGTGTTCTCATGGCCAGGTGTTGGTAAATACGTAGTAGATGCAATTTTAATCACAGATTATCCTGTGGTGCAAGGTACGGTTATGATGATGGCAGTAATTTTTGTGCTTGTTAATTTAATCGTAGATATAATTTATGCGTTTATAGATCCAAGAATTAAATATTCTTAAAGGAGTGATATAAATGAAAACCAAAAGTTTTAATGAGAATGAAGAAACAAAATTGCCACAAACTCCTAAAGAAGAATCTAAATTTGGGAATGCATGGTATATGCTTAGAAAAAATAAAGCAGCCTTAGTAGGGCTTATAATAATAATAATCCTATTGTTCATTGCAATTTTTGGACCATTAATTATGCCTTATAAACCAAATATTGGAGATTTATCACAAAGTCTTCAAAAACCATCTATTGCTCATTGGTTTGGAACAGATGAGCAGGGGCGCGATATTTTTAGTAGAATAATAGATGGTACTAAAATATCCTTAAGAGTTGGTATTACAGCTGTTACAATAGCTTTGTCCATAGGAATTTTTGTAGGTTCCTTGGCAGGTTATTATGGGGGCACGATAGATATGTTAATAATGAGATTTATGGATATTATGCTTGCATTCCCCTCACTATTACTCGCAATTGCCTTTATGAGTGTATTAGGTAAAGGTATAGATAACGCTATAATTGCGATAAGTATTGTTACCATTCCTGAATATGCTAGAATTGTTCGCGGCTCTATATTGTCAATTAAAGATAGTGAATATGTACAAGCTGCAAGGGTTATTGGGAATAGTGACGCAGGTATAATATTTAAACACATATTGCCTAATGTAATTTCTCCAATAATTGTGCGTGCGACGCTCGGAGTATCTAACGCTATTTTAGATACAGCCGCTCTTGGATTTTTGGGACTCGGAGTACAACCTCCACAAGCGGAGTGGGGGAGTATGCTTGGAGCTGGACGTGGATATTTTTATAATGCTCCTTATATAATTCTTTTCCCAGGGATTGCTATAACTATAACTGTACTTGCGTTCAATCTATTTGGTGATGGACTCCGAGATGCTTTGGATCCAAAACTTCATCAATAAGGGGGATTACATAATGTTATTAGAAGTTAAAAACTTACAAACTCAGTTTAGAGTTAAGGGTGGACTCGTAAATGCAGTAGATGGTGTGGATTTCGAGGTAGATAAAGGCGAAATACTGGCCATCGTTGGTGAATCAGGTAGTGGTAAAAGTGTAACTTCTCTATCTATTTTGAGCCTTATACCAAATCCGCCTGGAAAAATTATAGGTGGAGAAATTTTGTTTAAAGGTGAAGATTTGTTAAAGAAAAGTAAGAAAGAAATGCAAAATATAAGGGGAAATGAAATATCTATGATATTTCAAGAACCTATGACATCATTAAATCCTGTCATTACTGTAGGAAAGCAAATATCAGAAACTTTAATTAGGCATAGAAAGTTAAAAAAACAAGAGGCAATAGCTGAGGCAATTAAGATGCTAGAGCTCGTAGGTATTCCAACTCCGGAGAAGAGAATAAATGATTATCCTCATCAATTAAGTGGTGGTATGAGGCAAAGAGTAATGATTGCTATGTCACTTTCATGTACTCCAGAATTACTTATTGCAGATGAACCTACAACGGCCCTTGATGTTACTATTCAAGCTCAAATATTGGAACTAATTGTAAACTTAAAAGATAAACTTAATACTGCAATCCTTTTAATTACTCATGATCTTGGTGTAGTAGCAGAGACAGCAGATAAGGTTGTGGTAATGTATTGTGGTAAGATTGTTGAAAAAGCAACTTCACTTGAGCTTTTTGAAAGGCCATTACATCCTTATACTGAAGGCTTATTGCTTTCCATACCTAAGGTGGATGAAAAGGTAGATCAATTATTCATGATTCCTGGGATGGTACCTAATCCGCTACATATGCCAAAGGGGTGTTCTTTTAGTGACAGGTGTAGTAAATGCATGGACATTTGCAAACAAAATGGACCAGAGCTTGTTGAATATGAAGGTAGAAAAGTTCGTTGTTTT
>DHIM01000058.1:0-5377 GCA_002403785.1 Clostridium sp. UBA4746 | reverse complement strand
GTTAAAAATTTAAAAAAATATTTTCCTGTACAGTCTGGTGTATTTGGAAGAACCACAGATTATGTTAAGGCTGTTGACGGTGTATCATTTAATATTTTTAAGGGTGAAACATTAGGGTTAGTTGGCGAATCTGGTTGTGGTAAATCAACTACTGGTAGAATGTTAGTTAATTTAATGGCTCCAACCTCAGGTGAAGTGATTTTTGAGGGAAGAGATGTAGCTAAGTTATCAAAAAAAGAGCAAAAGAGTATGAGGAAAAACATTCAAATTATATTTCAAGACCCCTACTCCTCTCTTAACCCAAGGATGAACATTGGGGATATAATAGCTGAACCTATGAAGGTAAATAAAACAGAAAAAAAAGAGGACATAGAAAAAAGAGTTCTCTCACTTTTAAACTGTGTTGGACTCGCTAGTTTTCATAGAAACAGATATCCTCATGAATTTAGTGGTGGTCAAAGACAAAGGGTTGGTATTGCAAGAGCCCTCTCTTTAAATCCTAAACTTATAGTCTGCGACGAACCAGTATCAGCATTAGATGTTTCTATACAGGCTCAGGTACTAAATTTGCTTCATGATTTGCAAAAAGAATTTGATTTGACTTATTTATTCATTGCACATGGACTAAATGTAGTTAAACATGTAAGCACAAGAGTTGGTGTAATGTATTTAGGAAAAATGGTTGAATTAGCAGATGGAGATATACTTTACCATGAACCTAAACATCCATATTCCCAAGCATTACTTTCAGCTATTCCAATTCCGGATCCAACTAAGAAGAAAAACAGAATAATATTAAAAGGTGATGTACCAAGTCCAATTAATCCACCTTCCGGATGCAGTTTTCATACAAGATGTTTTAAGTGCATAGAAAAATGCACAAAAGAGGAACCTAAGTTTGAAGATATAGGTGGAGGGCATCGAGTAGCTTGCTGGAATTTATAAATTATAAAAATAGACAATATATTATTGTCTATTTTTTTCTCGAAATTTTATATCACCATTTTATTGCTCCATTTTCCACACCTATCTCCAAAGCAGCCTATAGTTTTTTCTCCATCTTTTATGGCAATTACTTCACAATTATTACCACAGCCATTACATTCAATATTTCTAGGTACAAAATCATTAAAGGCTATTTCAAAACCTTTGAAATTTGTTTTACATGTCTTCATGACTTTTTCCTTTGCAAGTATTGCGACCCCTATAGCCCCCATTACATTATAATGCTCTGGAACATAAACCTCAGTATCTAAGGCCTTTTCAAAAGCTACCTTAATGCCAATATTCGCTGCAACTCCGCCTTGAAAAAATATTTTAGATCGAATTTGTTTGCCTTTTCCTACGTTACTTAGATAATTTCTTACCATTGCTTCACAAAGGCCTCCGATTATGTCTTCTTCATTATAACCAAGTTGTTGCTTATGTATCATGTCAGATTCTGCAAAAACAGCACATCTTCCAGCTATTCTCACAGGGGCTTTTGATTTTAATGCATACTCTCCAAAATTTTCAATAGGTATCTCTAGTCGTTCTGCTTGTCTATCAAGAAAAGACCCGGTACCTGCTGCGCAAACAGTATTCATTGCAAAATCTGTTACTATGCCATTTTTTAATAGAATTATCTTTGAATCTTGACCACCAATTTCTAATATGGTATTCACATCTTTGTCAATGCCCAGGGATGCTACTGCATGAGCAGTAATTTCATTCTTTACTATGTCAGCACCTATTAAGAAAGATGCCATTTGTCTTCCACTACCTGTAGTTCCAACTGATTTTATTTGTTTAGTATCATATTTTTCGCTTAATATTTTTAACCCATCTTGAATTGCTTTTATAGGTTTACCTTTTGTTCTTAAATATAATTTTTCTAAAACATTTGATGCATTATCTAATAGTACAATGTTAGTACTTACAGATCCTACATCAACTCCCATATAGTACATTGTTTTTCCTCCTCTCTAACATATCTACAAATGCTTCTATCCTAGTAACATATCCTGCTTCGCCAGTCATTTCGTCTACTATTAAAGTCATTATCGGAAATTCTTTATCGCTAGAAATCTTAGTTAAAATTGCTTTTGATACAATTTCTGGCATACATCCCATAGGAAAAATTTGAATTGCTCCATCAAAATTTTCTTTTTTAGCAAGTAGTACTTCTCCTATACATTCTCTAGCGTGCCCACCAATATAATATGGAAGATACTCTCTAGATGCTTTTCTTAAATCAATAGAGTTAAGTTTAAATGGACTAAGTACTGCATCTTTAATCCACCAACTAGGGGTAAGCATTCTTTTAGTTGTGACACCGTAGTCCATAAGTTTATCTTCTATATAAAGATTAGAAAAAGGTTCAATTACAGTATAGATCTCACCAATAATAGCAATTTTTACTGGAGACTTATGTTTATTAATAGGAATGTCATTGATTTTATTCTTATATTCTTTTAGGATATTCACCATTTGTGAAGGCCCAATTGCTTTGGTAGCATTTACGATACATTCTTCTAAAAGTTTCTTGAATTCACCTTTATTTACTTCAAATCCTGTTAAATAATGTACTTTACTTTCAATTTTATCGATTAGTTCATTTACAGTATAGGCTAACTTTAACGCTCTAAATTTTTGAATTTTACCTAAGGTACTATTATCTGAAATCTTGGATAGGCGGTTTAAAAATTCCTCTTTACCTATGTCAAAAGGGCTATCAATTACAATGAAAGTTAAATCATGTCCCATTTTCTTTAGTGCATTCATCTGTAATTCACAGTACTCACCAAATCTACAAGGCCCACAGCTTCCAGGAAGGAGTATGGTATCTGCTCCAAGTTCTATGCTTTGCAAATAATTGCCCATCATTATTTTATAGGGTAAGCACATTTCTTCAGGAGAAAACTTAGAACCTAGCTCCATAGCCTCGTTGTTATTAAATGGTGGAATTATGCATTCTATACCTAGTCCATCAAATAGTGCTTTAGCTGCAAGATGTGTGTTGCCGAAATGTGGAAATGTTATCTTCATTATTATTTTTCCTTTCAATCATATCAATAAAAGCCTCAATCCTTGTATCTACACCGCCTTCACCAGTATGTTCATCAACTTTTAAAACTAAAAGAGGGAAATCTCCAATTTTTTCTTTGATAAGTTCGATAATAACAGAGTCTATACCACAAGCAAAGGATGATATATATATAGCCCCATCTATTTCTTTGTTTTTTGCTATACTTGTTGTAAATCCGTAAGAATTCGCGGCAAAAGTCCAGAAGGGTCGTTTAAAAAGAGTTTTTACTTCTAATTTAATTTGTTCTTCCTTCACGTATTCTTCTGTTATGACTCCAACTCCTAATTTGTTTAACTTTTTTACTATATTCATATTAATAAAAGTATCGTAGAGATTGTATGGATGTCCTACTAAAGCGATAGTTATTTTATAGCCTTCATCTTTAATACCAAATTTAGTGCTTCTCTGTTCGTCTAGAGCTTTGTTAAATGCAACTTTTATCTTACTTTTGTCTTTCGTAATCATTGCTGCTAGTTTTTTACACCAAACATATAGGTCCTTATCATTAGTTGCATATATAGGTTCTGTCATTACCTTTGGCATATTGGGAATACTACATAATATCATTTCTGGAAGCCCACAAAACTTGGGACATATAAATTCACGCTCCCGTACCCTCATAAATCTTGGTATTATTAATAAATCGCATTTGTCCTTTATATCTAATATATGTCCATGAAATATTTTTATAGGCAAGCAAGCCTCGTCTACGCAGTATTTAATTCCTCCGTTTAATATATTTTTATTCGTATCTGAAGATGTAATTATTTCTGCATCTAGTTCGATCAAAAAACTTTTTATAAAAGGGTAGTATTTATAATATAATAAGCCTTTAGGAATACCAACTTTCATACCTTCCTCCTTGCATCTTTTTCTACTATCACTTTTTTTATTCTGTACTATTAATGTGAAAAATATTCCTAAATATAAAAAATATGGTATTAAATCTAAGCTGTAATATGATATAAATTAAGATTTATGTTAAGTGTGGAGTTGTTTTTTATATGATGATTTTAATTAATGAATGAAATGATTAACATGAGAATCAAAAAATATTTGACAATATTACTAATTAGTAATAATATATTAACTTCTATTTGTAGATAATGAAAAAACAAAATTCAATAATAAATTAAAGGAATAATAATATGAAAAAAGATTTTTACACTGCTGTAGCAGACAGACGCACAATTTATGGAATTAGTAAAGAAAAGGTGACAACGGATGAGGTAATTAAAAAAGTTGTTGATCAGGCTGTGAAAAATACGCCCTCACCATTTAATTCTCAAAGTGCAAGAGTAGTTTTGTTATTACAAAAACATCACGATAAATTATGGGATATTACAAAAGATACTTTAAGAAAGATAGTTCCTGTTGAGAATTTTGCTTCAACTGAAGACAAAATAAATTCATTTCACAATGGATATGGTACTGTTTTATTCTTTGAAGATATTAGTGTAATTGAATCAATGCAGAAAAACTTCGCTTCTTATAAGGATAATTTCCCAGTTTGGTCTCAACAGTCAAGTGGGATGCATCAATATGTTATATGGTCCGCATTAGAAATTGAGGGTTTTGGTGCATCTCTACAACATTATAATGAACTCATTGAAGTGGATGTAAAAAAAGAATGGAGCATACCAGAAAATTGGAAACTTATATCACAAATGCCATTCGGAAAACCAACAGCTATACCTGATGAAAAACAGTTCCAACCATTAGAGGATCGTATTAAGATATTTAAATAATTTTCACATTAACATTTTACTTAATTAAAAGATACCTCTAATCGTAGGATAATAAAACTACGGTTAGAGGTATCTTTATGCAATTCTACTTGAAAAGAAAGAATTGAAGATTTCATAATACCCCTCACTTTATCTATAATGTTTTATCATGTACCCAAGGGCATCGCCAACATTTCTCTGAATCACACCAACAACCCAACTTATGTCTGTGTTTTCATTTTTTGATGTACAGCTTCTTTCCCCGTTTCGAGATACCATTATTATGTAGGTACTATTACATGAATAATGAACCTAATATAATATAATAAGTTATAAAAATAGCCACTCTCTTGGGGAGAATGGCTATTAACTATCGCTTACTTCATTCGTACGCTATACTCTATACTATGCAATACATATCTAAAAAATACCATACTTTAACTATATATATTACTATTATTTAACTCTTTGTTAAGCTTCTTTAATACTCTCCGTTCAATTCTAGATATGTAGGATCTAGAAATTCCTAGAATTACTGAAATTTCTCTTTGAGTTCGAGGATTACCATCAAGTAATCCATAGC
>DHIM01000084.1 GCA_002403785.1 Clostridium sp. UBA4746 | reverse complement strand
CTATATTACGATTATGAAGTAAATATAATTAATGAAGAGCAGTTTGTTTATGTGCTAAATTTAATAGAAAGCTGCATTGTTAGAAGAATTATCTGTACGGCACCAACAAATTCATTAAGTAAAATATTTTTAAACCTTATTAAAAATATTAATGATACAAATTATATAGAATCAATTGAAAAAATATTAATGAGTAGAGAAGGTAATCAAAGGTTTCCAAGAAATGACGAATTCGAAGATAAGTTTATATTAAAAGATGTTTATAATTTAAAACCATCAAATAGAAGATTTATTTTAGACAAACTTGAAAATTTTGAATCAAAAGAAATACTTAATATAGAGGCATTTACAATAGAACATATTATGCCACAATCAACTAATCTTTCAGACAAATGGGTTAATGCATTAGGTCAAGATTGGAAGGAAATTCATAGTAAATATCTTCATACAATTGGTAATTTATCATTGACAAGATATAATTCAGAAATGAGTAATAAGTTTTTTACTGAGAAAAGAGATATTAAAGGTGGGTTTAAAGATAGTATGTGTTGGCTAAACAAAGATTTAAAAGATTTGGATACATGGAATGAAAATGAAATTGTTAAAAGAGCTAAAATGCTTGTTGCAACATCAACAAAAATATGGCAAATGCCAACAATTGAAGATATGAAAAATGATTATAACCAGGTACTAGACTTTGAGGATGAATGGAAATTTAAGATACCTAAATATTTTACATTTATGGATGAAAAATATGAGATAAAAGATATAACTCATTTATATCTTAAAACAATAGGATTAATGTACAACTTTGACCCTGAAGTTTTTCTAGATATAATGAATGATGAATTGATTATCAATAAAAGGATGTTTTCCATTGAAGGAGATATTTTTTATGGAAACTCTCCACAATTAGCAGATACAGCGTTTTTTATAAATACTAATTTCAACTCTGATTCAAAGAAAAACAATTTATTGGCTTTAATAAACAAAATAGGGTTTACTGAAGATGACTTCATAATTTATTTATAATAATTCTTAGCATAACGAGATAGTAATTTATTAAAGGAGGGATTGTCATGAATGATGAAAAATTTAATGACTTTTTACAAGCAGTTAATGAGCTTGATGACCTATCCTTAGAAGGATATTTTGGTGAAGAGGTTAAGGGGCTAGTGCAACGTAGAGATAATTTAGATACTACGGATTATTTAGTAGAGTGTTTAGATAATTGGATTAAAGATAAAGAACAATTTGGCAAGGATAAAGTTAAAGAGTTAATGCTGATTTTTTTTGAACTATATACTAATGCACTTAAAATAGAGGGTCAAAAGGCGATTGATGTATTAACCTGTTTTTGGAAAGGTACTTCAGATAATCCAGGAATAGAATGTACGTCATCATATATGGAATTTGCACGCATAAATGCAGAGTTAAGTTTAATTTTAAGCGAAATTCAAAGAAAATCAAATACAGCAATTTCAGATAAGAAAAAAATCGCAACAGCTGTTATAACAGCTTATTCAAAAGGTGTTGAACTTATTGGGAAAATTCTAATATCATGCATACTCTTGGAAAAGATAGAACAAGGTCAAGAATTAAAAATAATGGAAATATATGATTTAACATTATATAAAAAGATTAATTTGTTTCAGAAACTTTCAAACGGCAGATATGATAAACTAGTTAATTCAATAAATCGTAGTATTAGAAATGCAGATGCACATTTAAACACATACTTTGTTCCTTCTCGGAGTGAATTTGTATTTAAAATAAAAAAACATAATAAGATTATAACAGAAAAATTAGATGTACTTACAATGCTTATGGAAGTTTATCCTCAACCAGGATGGATAGTGCAAGCATTTGTTTATTCATCAATGCTGTTAATTATATCCAATAACTCGAAGGATAGATTTAATGAGAAGGTTAGGCAAGTTTTTGAAAAATAAATATAAAATTATCAACTCAAAAGCCACACAATAATGCACTTTTAAAAAGTCTATAAAGAAGAATATAATTTTTTATGGAACATATTATATGAAAGGCTGTGATTGTTATGAATGAAAGAGAAAATTTTGAAAATGAAGTTGAAAATATGAAATCAAATAATATGGAGAATGGACTGACAGAAGTGTTAACAATGGGGGTTAGGGAGGATATTATTTATAATGCTTTAAGAGCTACTTATGAAATAGCATTAAAGGCTCCTAAGTTCAAAAACAATGATGGGGTTATGTCCGCATCATTTCAATATGTAGATATGGAACATGCTGTGTTACCAGTTCAAATTTTCATGGGAGAATTAATTAAAAATGGTTTGAGCAAAGATAATACGTTGAAAAAATCTTTTGAAGTTATAAAAGATAATTATGAAAAATCTTCTTCTAGCCAAGAGTATAATTCAATGTCAGGTATGGTAAATGACAACAAAAATAATCAGTTCAGTGGGCATGTAGGAACTTATTATAATCTTAACAGCATACCAGAAGACTCTTGGAAATTCATAAAAAATTATATAAACGAAAGAATAGCAATATAACCAAAACGAGAGCTTAGAAGGCTCTCGTTTTTATATTAAGGATAATTCGTGATTAATTATATAAAAGCATGCAAAATCTGAAAAGTAAAAAAATGGAACCAGTAATTAATCCAATTGTGATGTTTTTTTAGAGGAATACAAGCAATAGGCATAAATGTGGATGTAGAAAGTTTTAACTATTTAAAACCATAAAAGTAGTGTATAATAAATGCGAACAGACGTTCTAATTCAAATATTGAAAGGAGAAAAAAATGAAGAAAATAACAAATGATAAAAAAGAGCAGGAATTCAAAGACGATACGTATATGTATTTTTCGCTTATTGAAATACATTTAAAAAATTTACAAAGTAGAGTACATATTTTAGAAGAAAATTTGAATTATCCATACCAGAATGAAGATTAAAATAATATTCAAAATAGAAATAAATCGCAATTTCAGTAACAAAACAAATAAACTACAAGAAAATAAGAAGGTTAGAGTTAAAGACTGGTTGAAGAATTATGGAGTTAGGATGTACTTATAAGTTAGATAAAAGGAGAGATATAAATGGCTGAAATAAAATATGATATATTGAAAAATTTAGGCGTATTAACTGAGGGCTCCAAGCCCTGGAAAAAGGAAGTAAATATAATAAGCTGGAATGATAAGAAAGCAAAAATTGATGTGAGAGACTGGGACGCGGAACATGAGAAAATGAGAAAAGGTATTACATTAAATAAGGCTGAATTAAAACAGTTAAAGGAAATTTTAAACCAGCTTGATATTGATGAATTGGATATAGAGTAAACACTGATGGATGGCTACTTGTTTTTTTAAACTGCCATCCTATTTA
>DHIM01000243.1 GCA_002403785.1 Clostridium sp. UBA4746 | reverse complement strand
TAATGCAATTAGTACTCATCCGCCACCGCTGTTAGCGGTTTAGTTCAATTATTCTTTCACGACATTAACTTTCTTATTAATTGGTTGAACTTATTTTAGAGACAGATTAATAACGTCAGCTATGGGTCTAGTCTAATAATCCCTTAAACCTGGATATCTAATAACATAAATAAACAATAAGAGCCATAAGATTAATGTAAAAGGGAGGGGGGAAACAATTTTGAATCAATATGATAGTGAAAAACTAAAAAATATTATTTATAGTGAAAAGGCTAAGGAGAAAAAATTAGACGCTAGAGCCTATGACGATTGTTTACTTGAAGTAACGGTTGTTCTAAAAGAATTTTTTGATTTTATTTATACTGAAAAGGCTGAAACTGCTGCAAATGGTCTGATTGCACTTGATAGTTGGATATCCAACAGACAGTCTGGTTTATTCAAGACTCGTGGGTTAGCTATCGGACAAGTCTATATGGCTGACTTGGGGTTAGGATATGACTGCGAATCTGGTTATTTTCATCCGGTTATTATATTGGAGATTATAGGATCTACTGTACTGGTGTTGCCTGTTACAAGCTCTAAAAACCAAGTAAACAGTATAGGTAAAAATAGATACATAAAACTAATAGAAAAAACTGATTTCGAAAAGCAATCACTTTCATTGGATGTAGACAGTGTAGCAATAATGAGCAATTTAAGAGCACTGGGACCAAATAGGTTATCAGCATTTATAGGGACAATAAATGCTGATAAAACTAAAGAAATAAAAGAAGCAACAGCATCTATTGTGTTTGGTAAAATAATAAGTGACTATAAGTACAAAGTATCAGAGCTTGAGAAGAAAATACTAAAACTTGAGAAGCAGTTAGAATTACCTGGGTGCAAGGTGGATAAATAATATAATTTGTATTTTCATTGACTAAAATCGTATGTTGCGAATATACTGTAAATAAAGAAACATTTAAGGCGAAGGCCACAGTAAATTTTTTATTAAGCCGAAGGGCACAGACATTAGAATAATTTAAGGCGAAAGCCACAAAAACTTTTTCATAAGCCAAAGGGCACAAATTTTTAATATTTTAAAAAAAAACTAGAAATAAGCTAGATCAATTAATATTTAAATCTAAGAATAAGCTGGATTAATTCCAGCTTATTTTTTTGCCTAAGAATAAAAGCATTCCATGTTTTTTAGAAATAAAGTTGTTATTAGTTATTTTCGGGGTAGAGCCAACATTTCCGACAAAACCCACTTTAAGACATAAAATGGATATAAAACGTGACTTTTGCCTATGTTAAGCAAATAATAGTTTAAATTAAGTACCATAAAGGTTATATTAGAGCTGTTTTGATACTTTGTTTTTGGTAATAGTTTTGGAACTAAAAATCACATATAAAGTGACTATTTCTAAGGCTTATATTTAAGTACCTAAAACGAAGGTTTATGGAACTATATTCCTTAACGTGGGTTTTGTCGGTTCCGTTAGCTCCACCCCATACTCAAATTTAATATCACTACTCCCATTTATTTCTTCATAAGCTGGAGTAAGTACATATTTTCTAAAATCTGCAAATTTATTATAACTTTTAGGACATTCTAATTTTTGTCTTAAAATATCTAAGTTATCAATTGAATACAGGTTTTGAATATGAAATAAATTATTTTTAAATTTTTATATCTTTATACAAGACCATTATATTTATCTGTATCATATTTTAATAATAATTGTGTTAAATGCTCAGCATGTCCCTTCTCTTCATTAATTATTGAAAATATTGCATACCTGACATCAGGATATGGAATGATAGCTAACATTTGTTCATAGAGAATTACAGCTTCAAATTCGCCTTTTATGTCTTCTCTAATATTATTTAGTATAACCTGTTTATTGTAGTTAGGTGTAAATGCCTGCATAGGTGATTTCGGACCTGATTTATCGCCTATATGTTCTTTATAACTTTTATATTGATCAGGGTCATATTTACGAAGCAATGTAAGAATCATACCGTAGTGTTTTTTTTCATCTCCCATTATAGTGTTCCAAGCTGCATTTATGTCTTCCATGTTTGAATTTGCAATATGTTCGGCGTAACCATTTATAGCAATAATTTCAGCTATTAATATTTCTCTTAATTTATTTGTATCAAGTCTCGCAACACCCTGTGGTTGACCATATCTGTTTGTGTAGCTCATTTTTATACCTCCAATATTTATTTTTTCGGCTTACTAAAATCAGTAACCATAATATATTATTCATCAATATTCAATTACGTTCCTGTTTATAGAGTTGAACACTTGTATACAAATAGCAAAAGCCATTCAACATATTATGTTGAATGGCTTTCATTAGATATATATACTTTTCGTTTGCCATGAATCATTATTAATGATATGTTAGGTATAGATATCGTATAGATATCCGTGACCCACAGACTGATCTAAGCTATATGTTATATATAATTATATTGAAGCTAACGGGAGGAATAATATACTATGGGTAATGATAAAGAAAAATTTACACAGGAAGTACTAGAAAAAATGGACAAGGATGAGAAGTTTGCAAAGAATCAAGCACTAAAAAAAGTGATATAGGAGACACACGATAAAGAAACTAGGCAGTACATAAAAGACAATGAATATAAAAAAGATATAACTATATTTAATAATAATGATATAAATAA
>DHIM01000316.1:1376-2515 GCA_002403785.1 Clostridium sp. UBA4746 | reverse complement strand
TGATATGTGTCTTTAAAGTTATATTAATAATATATATGTTTTTTTATGAATTTATAAGTGTTATTTAGTAACAGGTGGTACAAAAACTCTTGTTGCGAGTTCGTTATCTAACATATAAATACTTGTAGGATCATCATTAATTCTTCCAAGTCTTTTTATAAGACCATTAAAGGTAGCTTCTTCCTCTACTTGTTCATCAATAAACCACTTAAGTAAGCTTATAGTAGCATGTTCTCTTTCATCTGTAGCAATGTCAGTAAGATTATAAATCTTACTAGTTACAATTTTTTCATGTGCATATGCTATTTTAAAAACATCAAGCAGTGTTTTATAATTGTTCTGAGGCTCTGGCATTCCATCTAGAGTTATTCTTCCGTCCATTTCATTTACGTAATTATAAAATTTCATAGCATGAAATTTTTCTTCTTCAGCTTGTACTTTAAAGAAATTAGAAAAACCATCAAAATCTTCTGCGGCGCAATAAGCTGCCATAGCTAAATAAAGGTGTGCAGAATAAAACTCAAAGTTCATTTGTTTGTTTAGTTCAGTAAATAATCTTTCGCTTATCATAATAATCCTCCAATTATTCATCGGGTACACAAAATAATATTTTACCCTTAGAAATGTAAATTTGTATTAGTTATACTATTGTTTAGTATCGATAATAGTTTTTAAGTAATTATAAATGTCTAACAATATCTATATTATTCACCTAATAACAGATTTCTAAGCATAAATTAAGGTAATAATTTTTCTATATCTAAAGTTCCTGCTCCTTGCATATATTTAGGACAATTTATTAAACTTGAGGAAACTTTTAGTAATGCCAATATGTCTTTAAAACACAAATCTATATTGTTCTCATAGAGGAGAGCGCATACACCACTTATAAAAGCGGCAGAGCAGGAAGTTCCCGTGTACGATGTATATAAATTAGAGAGGCCTGCAGGATAGAGCTTCATACTATTTTTTTCAGAGATAAATTGTGTATCAGAAATTAAGGAACAAATATCAACACAAGCAGCAATTAAATTCGGTTTATCAAGTTTTTGAAAAGGGCCACAGGATGAATATTCATATATTTCAGGAGCACCTGTGCTATTATAACCACCTACAGTTATGCAATTACTTAGTGTAGC
>DHIM01000316.1:0-1199 GCA_002403785.1 Clostridium sp. UBA4746 | reverse complement strand
GTTATGCAATTACTTAGTGTAGCTATGCCTCTTATTGAACTTTTAATATTTTGATTACTTCCGCTGGGGACGATTACCACGATACCTTTCGATATCGCAAGGTCAAAAAGCCTTGCGAATAAAGAAAGTATAAATTCATTAGTCTCTAGAGTTTCAAAAGGAAGGCAAATAATTTTAACATTAAAGTCATTACTTTCATTAATTAGGGTCTCTAAAGAAAATAAAACATCAGATATGAAACCTTTGCCTAGTTTATTAAAGGCTTTTATCATATAAAGATGGCTATTTTTCGCAACCCCTTTATACATACCCTTTGAACCATAACCGCTACCACAAATTAATCCACTCATAAAGGTTCCGTGACCATTATCATCATAAGGATAATTTGAATTATTAACTAAATCTATGAATTTTTTAATTTTATTGCTTGGATTTATTAAATCACAATGTGGATACACTCCACTATCAATTATTCCAACGCCAATGCCTTTTCCAGTCAAGTCATAGTTGGTTTGAAAGGATATGCCATTAGACGAGAGTATGCTATTGCCACATAAATATGCATAAGAATCAAAAGTAATATATGCTATTTGTGGATATTCTAGTAGTCTTTCAATAGCACTAGAGGTTAAAATAGCACAAATACAATTTATTGAATGAATATTGCGCAAAATTTCGCATTTTAAAGATTTAATTTTATTAATAGTTTTATCCTCAAGGGATTTGCAGTGTATTATTACTCTATAGTTTTCATATAGATTACGTTGTAAAGCATGCCTTAAGGTAGGTTCTAACTTATTTTTGAAGGAAAACATGTATGCCTCCTAATGTATTGTTACAATATTATAGTATATGCAAATTATCAAGATATGTTAATACAAAAGAGTTTATTAGTATTTCCATTTAAATATTATTATACCTGCTATCATTATGCCGATGCCTACAAACTTAGATAAGGCAAATTTAATTTGTTCTGCGCCAAACAGTCCAAAGCTGTCAATTATACCAGCAGCAAGTAGTTGAGCAACTAATATAATGGCTATGGAACAAGTTGGTCCCAGGTTTGATATTCCTAGCATAACAGAAAATATAATTATAGCGCCTAATGCTCCACCTAGTAAATATAATTTATTTACTTCTTTTATATCCTTAAAATTACCATTACCAGCTATAAGTAGTATTATTAAGGTCAGAATTAA
>DHIM01000296.1:1425-5014 GCA_002403785.1 Clostridium sp. UBA4746 | reverse complement strand
ATAAATACTAATTAGTATTTATATAATTGCTCATTTTATTTTTTGACTGTTTATATAGGATATTATAGGTTACAAATAAAACTTCGAAGGGGTAGTAAATAAATTTAATAGCAGTTCTTGATTCAATTGAGGGTATTTATGTTAATAATATAAAAAAACAAACTTTCACAAAATGTGGAAGTTTGTTTTTTAGTTTCAAAATAATCATAATATCCTTTTTAAAAAGCAAAAGTCAATTTACCAATAGAAGTAGATACTGGCTTTGAAGTTAACCATTTGTTTGATACAGTATTATCATAAAAATACAAGGCCCCTTTAGTTGGGTCTGCTCCCTTTAGAGCTTCGGATGCTGCAGAAACAGCAGCTTTGCTTGCAGCTTTATTAATCATACCATTTTGAACTGGAGTAAATTGATAGTAGCCATTGCTTTTCTCATTAATTACTCCACTAATACTATTTGCATATTGTGAACTTTGAACTCTATTCACGACTACAGCTCCGACAGAGAGCATAGCATCATGACCTTCACCAACTGCTTCAGCAGTTATTAACCTAGCTAGTAAATCCACATCACTTTTGGAATATTTAATAACTCCTGTAGGATTAACTGGAGTTGTCTGTGTTTTTTTAGGAGTAGCTTGTGCTTTTTTAGGAGCAACCTGTCCATTTCCTGAAATAGTTGGAATTTTAAGGACATCTCCAGGGTGAATAGTATCATCCCATTTGTTATTTTCAGTTCTTAATTTAGCTGTAGGTATACTATATTTTTTTGCTGTTAAATATAGGGTGTCGCCACTAACTACTTTATAAGTATTAGTTGGAACATCAAGTACTTGTCCAGAATATATTTTACTGTTTGAAAGTCCATTATTTTTCATTAGAACATCCGTAGTTGTGTTATAAGCTTTGCTGACTTTAAATAGTGTATCACCTGAGTTAACTTTATATGAAGCAGCATACACAGAGCTGCTACTAACTAAAGCTAAGGATAAAGCTAACAAAGTAGTTTTCAAATTTAATTTAATAATAACGAGTCCTCCTTTTATAAGCCTGCGAGGTTAGTTGACGGATTCGGGTTAAAGGCACCCTACTCTAGAATAAGAGATTCACCCCATAAGGTATTTCCCCGTTCTCCATTTAGGAGATTCGGCAATGCAATGTGTCCATTATAACAGAAAGAGATATATAAATCGATGGTCGATTCTAGAGCAATTTACTAAAATTGTAATATTGACATTATACAATAAAAATTATAAATGCAAATAAATAAGTATAGTTGACAAACTAATTATATAATATATTCTGCGTCGAAGGATATGACTAGATTATACAAACCACTACTTAAAAATAATAGAATAAAATTTATAGGATAAAATTGAATTATTTTCTAAAAATTAATTGACTCAAAAATATATATATTTTCTATTCTTGCAAATACTATAACATAAGCAATGTAATAATTATTTTGTATTGCAAAGAAAATGAGGAGGTTTTATTTTGGATAATAATAGTAATAGAAAAGTAACCAAAGAAAAGCAAACTGAAAATAAAAAAACCTTTATAAGTGAAGTTCAGGAATTTAAAAAACCAGAAGGTTATGAGGACGCTTTTAAAGCATATTATCCTGAACAAAAATAAAATATATTTTATTTAAAGAATCAAGCTCTATAATGGAGCTTGATTTTTTAATTTTTATAAAGAGCCGTAATTTTTAATTAAGGCGAATAATAGCAAAGAATAACTAAGATTAATATTGGGAGGCTTTAAAAGTTTATAAATTTATTTTTAATTGCTGGGTTAGCCATAATAAGTCTATGAAGGAAAAATCCTATAAATGAATTAAGTACAGAAGTAGGAATTACTATGGTTACAAACAGTATTAAAAAAGGTGCTGGTAAACCAAATAGAACGAGAGCTGAACCTAGAAAAATGCTTCCACTTATTATTGTCCCAATCAAGTAAATTCCTGCTAATTTGAGTGGAGAATTAGAATTGATTTTTCTGTAAATACCATATACCATTATTGAGGTTATTATTTTATCTATAATGTTAGGAATTTGACCACCTGGAAAAGTCGTTGTTAAAGCACATAAAATTCCTGCTACTATTCCTGTAATAAAAGTAATTTTTAAATTTTTAGTTAAGGTTATGGACAAAATCATAAATATTAATAAAAGATCTGGTTTCATTCCGAAGAAAAACCCTGGCGTAATTTGTTGTAATATAAGTCCTATTGCAAGTAGCAGAGAAGTTATTATTATTTTATTTATTTTCATATAAAGCAGCTCCTTTTTAAAATAATTTATATTTAAAGGTTTTAATATCATTTTGTAAGTAGGTAAATTTCATAAGAACAAATTAAGCACCACCTTTACATTAGTTTTTAAAAATAAAAAAACCCCCGCCCTGTATTAGGGCGGAGGATATCCGCTGTACCACCTAAATTATGCTATAAAAAACAAAGCATATCTTAATAATTCGAGCACTAAAATACTCTATCCCTTTTAACAGTGGGCATCCGGTAACTACTACTCTCAAAATATGATTTCGGGTTACTTCTAGCAGGTCCATTCACTAAAGTTATCAATACTGAGATTACACTATCCTCAGCTCTCTTAAATTGCATGGCTTTAACTACTCTTCCTGTTCAACGAATTTATAATATAATTAACGACTTTATTCTGATATGTCATTAAACTTCTTAAGCTTATATGGATTATAGCATTATATTTACTAAAAGTAAATATCTATCCTGTTGAAAAATAACCCATTAAACTGTATTTTTTAGTGGAAAAGGATAATATTTAAGTCTATAATTGTTATAGAAATAAGGTGGTGAAGTGTTTATGTTAGGTACTATTGTTAACTCGTTATCAATATTAGTTGGAGGGCTAGTAGGATCATTATTAAAAAATAAAATTTCTGATACACACAATGAAACAATTATGAAAGCTTTAGGTCTATGTGTTATTATTATTGGTCTAAAAGGTGCACTTGAGGTGAATAACATATTGTTACTAATTATTAGCCTTACATTAGGAACCCTAATTGGTGAAATAGTAAATATTGAAAAAGGCATAGAAAATGTTGGAGCTTGGCTAGAAAAAAAAGTTTCAAGTCGAAGCGACTTAGCAAATGGATTTGTAACCGCTAGTTTGGTGTTTTGTGTAGGTGCCATGGCCATAATGGGCTCACTCGAGGGTGGACTTTCTCAAAATTATAGTATACTGTATGCTAAATCTTTACTAGATGGTATATTCGCAATTATCTTTTCATCTTCATTAGGTATTGGTGTATGTTTCTCAGCTGTTTCAGTTTTTATATATCAAGGTATTATAACTTTAACAGCATCACTTATGAAACCATTTTTAATAGTTTCTGTAGTAAATGAGATCTCAGCAGTTGGAGGATTACTAATTGTAGCAATTGGTGCAAATATGTTAGACATTAAAAGAATAAAAGTTGGTAACATGCTTCCAGCTATTTTTATACCTCTTTTATATTACATATTTAAATGCATTACTGGATTTTAGTAAAGGGGTATTAAGATAAATATATAGTTTTACATAAAAAACAAGACTTCAACAAT
>DHIM01000296.1:0-1269 GCA_002403785.1 Clostridium sp. UBA4746 | reverse complement strand
ATTGTTGAAGTCTTGTTTTTTATAAAACTATATTATAGAAATTCTAAAGTACTATTATCAAGCCAGAGCCATTCAGGTTTTAAAATCTTTACATCCTCTAAAAGTTTATTTAAAGATAATTCTGCTAGTTTTGCTTCAAGCATTACATCTAAGTCTATTCCTAATGGGATGCATTTTTCAATAAACACAATGAAAGATGCTGCGTCAATGTAATCAGCATGTTTTTTATCTTTTTCTCCAGTTTTTGGGCTCGAAAAATGTACTTTTGGTGATAGTGGTTGACCTTCCCAAGTTTCAAATATATCTTTTAACATAGGTTCTAGCTCATCACCACCGTTGTTGCATGAATGATGATGTACATCTAGTACCATAGGTACATTTATTTCTTTGCATATGTTTAATACTTCTTTAGTAGTAAAGCTTTTATCATCATTTTCAAATATTAATAAGTCTGTAATCTCTTTTGGTAAATTATTAAAATTCTTAAAGAATCTTTCTGTAGCAGCAAGTTTCCCGCCTTCTTTACCTCCAATGTGTAATACCATCTTTCCTAAAGGGTAATTAAGATCTTTAAAAAGATTCGCATGGAACTGTAAATTTTTCGCAGTAGTCTTTATTACTTCTTCTTTAGAACTATTAATAACATTAGATTCATCAGGATGAGTATCTACCCTTAAATTATTATTGTTAATAAAGTTTCCAAGCCATTCAAAATCCATTTTTAATATTCTTCTAAACTCCCAATTAGTAACTTCAGGATGAGTTGCTAGTGGAATTAAAGCAGAAGTTATTCTATAAAAGTGGATATCGTTTTTTACAGTGTATTCTAGAATTTTATGCAAATCATTAACGTTTGATACAGCTACTTTTTGTAGCTTTTCAAGCTTATCCCTATCAGTCGATTGTTTAGTATATGTAGAAAAAGTTACTGTGCTGGCGGAAGTTATTTTTGCTGCCTTTAAAGCCGTGGCTACGTAGCCTATTCTTATTTGCATAATATCACTCCTCATATAATATAGTTATACCTTTGAATATAAATAAAAACATTTCTAATAATTAATATTCTCTAATATATCTTAATTGTTGCTCAATCATATCAAAATTCATTCTGTAAAGTATAATAATCTTTAATAAGTATAATTTTATAGTTATCGTCCTACTCATAATGAAGTATATTTTAAAATATTGTAAAAGTAACATTAAGTAAAAATTAGAAAATTTACTAAAGAGATAGCTTTTTTAATTGCTATAAACAATATTCTAAATGCC
>DHIM01000176.1:38265-41763 GCA_002403785.1 Clostridium sp. UBA4746 | reverse complement strand
ATATATATAGTTATTTTTGATTAAAATAATATAAAACATACAAGAAATACCATCATATTTAACCTTTTTATAAAATTTTAAATCATTTAAACGTTTTCTTTTATTATAAACAAAATAACATACTTAATTTAATCATTTTCAACTATCTCAAAGAGTAACATATGTATATCCATACCAAACATATCTCCTTGCAATTCCCGTTTAGTCCCCATTATATGTTTACTAAAAGCGGTATATGCATGAGATATATCTAATCCTTTGATAGTAATGCTGTTAATTAAATAGTAAATTGCTAAAACTACTCATTATAATAATTATTATTTATATTCTTTTGCCTTTTCTTGACCACTTAATACTCTTAAACCACCTTGAGCTAGTGCTAATAATTCATCTTCACCTGGATAAACTACAACCTTTGCTATAAACTCTACTCTATCTGTTATATACTTAACCATTAGCTTTCCATAAGCTATTCCACCAGTTAAAATAATAGCATCTACTTTTCCTGATAAAGCTGCTGCACAACTCCCAATTTCCTTAGCTACTTGATATCCCATAGCTTCAAAAATCAATTTAGCCTTCTTATCTCCATCTTCTACTTTAGTTATTACATCGCGAGCATCGTTTGTATTAAGATAAGCAACGAAACCACCTTTTCCGTTTATCTTTTTGAGTATATCATCTAAAGTATATTTTCCACTAAAGCACATTCTAGCTAAATCGCCTGATGGTAATCCCCCAGCTCTTTCTGGTGAAAATGGACCTTCTCCATCAAGTGTATTATTGACATCAACAATTTTTCCATCCTTATGAGCCGCTACTGAAACTCCGCCGCCCATATGTGCAACTATTAAATTAATTTCTTCATACTTTTTACCATTTTCTTTTGCATATCTTTTAGCTACTGCTTTTTGATTTAAGGCATGAAAAATACTCTTTCTTTCTAATTCTGGTAAACCTGATAATTTAGCTACATCAATCATTTCATCAACAACTACTGGATCAACGATAAATGCTGGTATATCTAAAGATTTTCCGATTTCGTTTGCGATTATACCACCTAAATTTGAAGCATGCTGACCTTGTACTCCGGTTTTCAAATCACCAAGCATAACTTCATTTACAGCATAAGTACCGCCTTCAATAGGTTTTAGAAGTCCACCTCTGCCTACTATAGCATCTAATGTATTTATATCAAAGTCTTTTTCTTTAAGTACCTTTAATATAACGTCTTTTCTAAAATTAAGCTGTTCAAAAACACCTTCAAATTTACCTATTTCTTCTGACGAATGTCTCAATGTTTCTTCTAAAATTTCATTTTCATCTTCATATACACCTATTTTAGTAGAGGTTGAACCGGGATTAATTATTAATAAATTATATGACATATTGTTCCTCCTTTATGTTATAAAGCACATTCAAATATATAGCAAATCAGTATGCTAGCACATTAAATGTGCTACCTATTTTCATGTGCCTAACTAATTAGTGATTCCAGTATTTAAGTGATTTTATTTATTATATTCTGCAACTAATGCTGCAAGAGCTATAGAATGTAATTTTGTTTCAGGAGTATCAGCTCTAGAAGTTAATATAACAGGAGCGGAAGTACCTACTAGTAATCCACCATTCTTAGAACTAGTACCGTAAGTTAATGTTTTATACATAGCATTTCCTGCTTCAATATTTGGCATTACAAGAACATCAGCTTTACCAGCCACTGGACTTTGTATATCTTTGTGCTTTCTAGCTTGTTCTGATATTGCAAGATCTAATGCTAAAGGTCCATCAACAACACAACCCTTTATCTGTCCTCTATCATTCATTTTTGAAAGCAATGCTGCATCTAATGTTGCTGGCATATTTGGATTTACTACCTCTACTGCGCAAATTACTGCAACTTTAGGAAGATCAACACCACAAGCTTTTGCTACTGCTACTGAATTTTTTATTATAGCTACTTTTTCTTTTAATTCTGGATACATATTAAAAGCAACATCAGTTATAAATATTAACCTATCATAGCCTGGAATCTCAAATACTGCTACATGTGACATTTGCTTTCCAGTTCGAAGACCTACTTCTTTATTGAGTACAGCTCTTAAAAACATTGATGTTTCTACAAGACCCTTCATAAGCATATCAGCTTTTCCTGAAGATACAAGCTGAACTGCAGCCAATGATGCTTTACCAGCATCTTTCTCATCTATAATTTCAAACTGTGTTGCATCCATTCCTATGTTTTTAGCAATGAAAATTATTTTTTCTTTATCCCCTACTAGTATTGCATTCGCTATACCGTTTCTCTTAGCATCTCGTATAGCCTCAAGAACTGGTTCATCCTGTGCTACAGCCACTGCTACAGTTTTCATTCCTTGTGCTTTTGCGGTGTCCAATATTTTTTCAAAAGTTTTACTCATTAATTTGCGCTCCTTCTATTCTCTATTTTGTTTCTATACCTTTACGTATTTTAGCTTCTTTTTCTACATTTACTATCCTAAGCTCCCCTTCTATTAGCTATGTATTTTTATAATAATTGCAATCTTTGCTCAATGTGTGATTTTATAGTCAATTTCATTTTAACAAATTCATAAATGAATTTCAAGACTTATGAAAAATCATTATGCAGATTTCCACCTTTTCATTATAAATTCAGCAATTTTTAATCCATCAACAGCCGCGGAAATTATTCCACCTGCATATCCCGCTCCTTCGCCCGCTGGATATAGGCCTTCTAGAGATATACTTTGATATTCTTCATTTCTATCTATTCTTACTGGTGCCGATGTTCTTGTTTCTATACCAGTCATAATTGCATCAGACATTGCAAAACCATTTATTTTATGATCAAACTTTGGTAAGGCCTCTTTTATAGCATCTGTTACATAACTGGGCAAACATTTATTAAGATCAGATAATTCATATCCTGGTGTATAACTTGGTTTTACACCACCTAATTTGCTAGAGGGACGGCCTTTAAGGAAATCTCCAACTAACTGCACTGGCGCATTATAGTTTGCTCCTCCTATTTTATGTGCTAGGGCTTCATAATGTCTTTGAAACTCAATTCCAGCAAGTGGACTGTCTGCTTTAAAATCTTTAGGTCCTACAGATACTACAATGGCTGAGTTTGCATTTTCTTTGTTTCTCTTATATTCACTCATACCATTTATTACGAGTCTTCCCTGTTCTGACGCTGCACCTACTACCCCTCCACCTGGGCACATGCAAAAGCTATATACTGACCTACCCAATTTTTCACTTGTATATGTAAGTTTGTAATCTGCAGCTTTTAGTCTTGGATGACTAGCATATTTTCCATATTGATTCTCATTGATCATATCTTGAGGATGCTCTATTCTAGCCCCTACCGCAAATGATTTACTTGACATAAATACACCTTTTTTATATAACATTTCGTAAGTATCTCGTGAACTATGCCCTAAGGCTAATATCAAGTTTTCACAGGGTATTTCTTCTCCATTTACTATTATACTT
>DHIM01000176.1:32126-38116 GCA_002403785.1 Clostridium sp. UBA4746 | reverse complement strand
TTACTATTATACTTTTTACTTTTTTATCTTTTATAAGTACATCTTCAAACTTACTATTAAACCTTACTTCTCCACCTAGCTTTATAATAGATTCTCTAATGTTTTTCACAACTTCTTTTAGTATATCTGTACCTATGTGAGGCTTACCGATATATAATATTTCTTCTGGGGCGCCTGCTTTCACGAATTCCTCTAATACGTAGTCACATCTGGTATCCTTAATTCTTGTAGTTAATTTTCCATCAGAAAATGTTCCTGCTCCACCTTCACCAAATTGAACATTAGATTCTGTATTCAATACTGCCCTGGTCCAAAATTTATTTATAGTTTTAGTCCTATATTCTACCTTTTCTCCTCTTTCAATAATTAAAGGCTTATACCCCTTTTGTGCCATAAGAATACCCGCAAACATTCCCGCTGGGCCCATACCTACAATTATCGGTCTATGTTTCATCTCTTTAGTTCCAAATTCAAACTCAGTATCATACTTAACTTCTTCAAGTTTAACATCCTTATGATTTGCTCTAGCTACTATTTTTATTTCATTATCAATTTCTATAAGCACAGCATAATTAAACTTAATATTATTCTTTTTCCTAGCATCTATAGATTCCTTAGCTATTCTAAATTTCTTTATCTCATTGCCTTCAACTCTCATTATTTTTGCTGCTTTTGTTTTTAGAGCGTCTAAAGTATCGTTTATATTTAAAACTATGTTATTTACCCTTATTGTCATTGCTGGTAGTTACCCCCATTTGCTTCTTCGTTATAGTTACTGGTATTTTATCAGGAGTCTCTGATACCAAATTTACTCCGTCTGGCATGGATACTTTTACAGGAACAGTGTAGGATCCTTCTACTAAATTAGATAAATCTACTTCTGATCTAATTTTTTTTAAATCCAAAGAATCTAAAACTGCTTGCGTTCCTGAAATAACTAACGTGACTTTAGTATTTCCTAGCTTTGCTCCATATTTATCACCTAAATTAATATAATTAATATTTTGCCTTAAAGTTTTTTGCGCTAGCTTATCTACATTATTTTGTATTACTTGAGTTGTATTTTTTGAGACTGCCTTATCTAATTTAAATTGGACCTGGGCCGTAGCGCCACCACTAACTAAAGTTAATCCTTCAGGAATTAATACCTTGGCATTCATTGTAGTACTCTTATCTATTTTACTTAAATCAATATCTTCAGTGTTTAAAGTTTTCACCCCATTTAGCGCAGCAGCACTTCCGGTTACATCAAATTTTTCTGGTAGAACTTTTGTGCTTGATAGAGTAAAGTTAGAATTTAAGGTTCCTGTGGTCTTTACTGTTATTCCTAAAGATTTAGCCTTGCTTACAGGAACTTTGACATCTATTTGAGATGGACTTACATTAACTTCTTTTATTTCTTTCCCCGCTGCATCCACTGGTTTAAGCTTGTATGTTTTTGAAACATTAGATTCCACTCCTTGTATATTCTCTTCTATCAATATATTTTTCACTAAATTCACAAACTTTGAACCGCCT
Source organism: Clostridium sp. UBA4746 (assembly GCA_002403785.1). Classification (GTDB taxonomy): domain Bacteria; phylum Bacillota; class Clostridia; order Clostridiales; family Clostridiaceae; genus Clostridium_AD. The sequence continues at coordinate 36,598 of DHIM01000176.1, read as the reverse complement.
ACTACCGTAGCATAATCTTGTGATAATTTTGCAGCAGATGCGAAAAATCCTTCTTTTGGCTTACCACTTATATTTACACTTATAGGTAGTTTAGTTTGTTTAAGATCATCTAAGTTTATCTTTATAAAGAGGGTATCACTATTAACCACATTTACATTATCAGGGCTTTTTCTTATCTCAATAGGTATATTTTGTTCTCCACTTTTAAGAGCATATGCACTTAAATCTGCCACTACTGTAAAATCTTCGGCTTTCGTATTCAGAAATATGCTAGTATTAGCTCCTTTAATATTTAGGGATGTTGTTAAATCTTGACCTGGTACTAAAACAAGGTTCGATCTAGTTAATGTATCCGTATTTAAAAGCTGTACAGGTATGCTTTTAACCTTATAAGTAGTCAATGGATTTTCTGTGCTTGTTATAAAAAGCCATAACACAAAGGCAGCTATTACACAGCAAACTTTTATTATAAATCGTTGTTTTCTGGCTTTATCCATGACTTTACTCTCTCCTTTAAAGTTGTTTTTTTGGTTTGTCTTCGCTTTATTATTTGAACAAGTATTTTTTTAAGCTTATCCTTGTCATAGTTTCTTACCAATCTTCCATTCATTGCAAGAGATATGGTGCCTGTTTCCTCTGATACTATTATTGTTAGAGCATCTGAAGTTTCTGTTATTCCTATGGCTGCTCTATGCCGAGTCCCTAGTTTCTTGCTTATTATATCATTATTTGTTAAAGGCAAAAAACACCCTGCCGCTATTATCCTATCATTTCTAATTACTGTAGCCCCATCATGAAGCGGAGTATTAACCACAAATATATTTTCAAGTAATGCTGCTGATATTACAGAATCCAATTTAGTTCCAGTTTTAATTATTTCTCCAATACCTGTTTTTTGTTCTATTACTATTAGTGCTCCTGTTTTACTTTTCGATAAAATTTCAACAGCATTAACAATTTCAGTTATAACTTTTTCCATTATCTCTTCATTTTCAAATATGTGTTTATCCACAAAGGCTGTTCTTCCGAGGTGCTCTAATGCTCTTCTTATTTCTGGTTGAAAGATGATAACAATAGTTAGAACACCAATTGTTATTGTCTTATTTAAAATCCAATTCAGCACTGTCAAATTAAGTAATTGACTTATTGGTATAAGCACAAAAATTAGAACTATTCCTTTTAATAACTGTTCCGCTCTTGTTTCTTTCATTAGCATGTAACCTTTATAGAATATAAAAGCCACCACTACTATATCCAAAATCGAAAAAAAGCTTATATTCTTGATTGTGCTTATCATTAACTTAAATACTTCCAAAAAAGCTCACACCCCTCTACTAAAACTCCTACTTACAATTATACACCATGATTTGCTTTATTAGTATAGATTATAAGTTAATTTTATTATAACAAATAAGCTCATATTCAGAAGTGATTCTATTTGATTAATGCAACTTTATTGTTTCATAGAGTATAATTCTATAATTTAACTAGAATAATATATGTATTATGTTAATATATGAATACAAGACAAATAATAAGGGAGTGAATTGTTTTGAGCGAAAAGAAAGATATTATAGATACTAATAATAAGAGAAAACGGACTAAAACTATACTTATTCTATCTATTGTCCTAACCTCCATAAGCATTTTCTTAGCTACCTACTACACATCTGTAAATAAGGTATATCATTCTTATAAAACTACCTTAATTACTAATATTAACAGTATTAATGACCTTAACGAAAATATAGCTCAGTTTAATAGCAACCAAACAATTGATGTTGATTATGCAAGAAAACAATTACCTAATATTATAAAAAATTTATCTACACTTAGAGATAATTTAGCAAATTCAAAACCCACATCAAAATATAAGAAAGATAATGAAAATCTTAAGTCAGGTTTAGATAAAAACCTATTAATGTATAGACAGACACTTGCAATATTAAATAATCCTTCTGGCAGTGATGTTGGGAAATCAACGCAAGACCTTAAGAATTTCAGAAATGACTGTATGAATTTTTACTCTTTAATAGACCTTAGTAACATTGAAATAGCACTGCCAAAAACATCTTTGGTTTTCATTGATAATGTGCTAAATTATAGTGATAGTGCTGTAATGGTAAGAAAAGAAACAGATATTAAGTCTCAGCAAAATCAGGAGTTTATCACTAATACTGATGAATTATCCGTTAATTTTTTAGATGCTCGAACTAATTTATACTTAGATGTATTAAAGGTGAGAAAGAAAGAGATGTCCTACGATGATCTTTTATCATTAGTAGATGATGATGTTACAAAATTAGAAAAAATTCAAAATAACTTTAATAGTTTATCTGTGCCACCGTCTGCTATTCCCACTTATCAAGCCTTCAAACCTTTACTTGATAAGCAAGATAGCTATTTAAGAGATTTTAAACTTGCTCTTACAAGTGAGAAAGTTCAAGCCTTAAGTGCAGTGGTAGACTCATCTACCCTGGATGCTTTATATACTTCTTCTAATGTACTATATACTGAAGTACAGAGTTCCTATAATAATTTCATAAAAGTCTATACTGACCTAAAAAATAAATGATAAATGATTATATATTGTTATGTCTGCATAACTTTTCATTATAATCTAAAAAAATAGTGTATTTATTTTAAACTCTAGGTCACACTACTATTAGCCTAAGTAAAAAGAACACGGAGGAACCAAGCATCTGGGGTGAATCACTACTTGTGTAGGTTAAACCTTTCCCGAACCCGTCAGCTAACTCCGTAGGCATAAGGAGAAGATAATATGAAAAAATTTGCTTTTTTGTCATGTATTCTAATATTATTCTTAGTAATACCTACTTTAAGAGTAAATGGTGAACATTTATATTCATTTAATTCAGAAATTAAAGATTTATATAACGAACAAATAAAAGCAATAGCGGTGTTTAAACAGTCAAATAGATCAGTTTATATTACTGATAATGATATTTATTTGATGTCACAAGTTGTATATGCTGAGAGTTGTGGTGAACCTGATAGTGGCAAACTTGCAGTGGCCTCTGTAATACTAAACCGTACTAGCGATGGTCATTTCCCAAAATCTATTTCTGGTGTTATTAATCAGAAGAATGCCTTTTCTTGTGTTAAAAATGGAAAAGTAGTTCACAATGGTAAAACTAACGTTATTCCCAATTCCGCTTGTTACTCAGCTGTATTGGATGCATTAAAAGGTAAAGATCCTACGTATAACGCCGTTTTCTATTATAATCCTGAAATATCTACTTCTAAGTGGATGATAGGTATAAAAAAAGACAATCAAAAAACTATAGGAAATCATATTTTCTTTGTAGTTAAATAGAAAACTGTAGTTATTAGCTACAGCCTAGGCAGTTAACTTTAGGTAGTAAGTTCTGACTACAGTTAGAACTTACTAGAGTTATCTGCCTAATTTATTATTAGGTGTATAACTAAAGTAAATCTAAACGCTAACCTATTTATTTTCATGCATCTTATCCAAATATGAAGCTGCGGTTAATGCTGCTACTAATCCCTCTCCAGCCGATTTCATATACTGATATGGTTTTCCGGTGCAGTCTCCTGCTGCATAACATCCTTCTATGTTTGTTTTCATAGTTCTATCAACTTTTATATGTCCTTCCTCTATTTCAAGACCTGGCACTAATTGAGCTGGAGATACACTATCTCTTAGCATGAAGACTCCATCTGTAATTATTTCACCTTCATCTAAAATAACCTTAGTTACCACGTCTTCACCAACTATTTCTATTATCTTATGGTTTATTATCTCCACATTAGGACTTAAATTATATTCACCTTTGTACATAGGAATATAATATGTTTTACCACTCAATTCACTTACATAATTAGTTTCTTCTTCGCTTTCTTTATTATATCCAACTATCACAACTGTTTTCCCTTTATATAATGGAGCATCACAGGTAGCGCAATATCCTACTCCTTTTCCTAAGAATTCTTCTTCTCCTTTAAGTGGTTTTGTGTATTCTATCCCTGTAGCTAAAATTATTGCTTTAGCTTCATATACTTTTTCATTTACCATTAAAGCAAAATACTCTCCCATAGAATATACATTATTTATTTTCTCATTTACAATACCTATTCCCATAGCCGCAATATGAGCTGCAAACTGATTTTTAAGCTCAATTCCTGTAACGTTATAAAACCCTAAATAATTGTTTACCTTTGCTGCTTTTATTAGTTTTGGGCTTAAATCCTTATTACCAAAAATTATTATGTTTTTATTTCTAATTCTAGCATTAATAGCTGCCTCAAGACCGGCTGGACCTGTTCCAATTATAGCTATATCATATCTTTCGCTCATGATTTCTCCTCCTTATTAAACCCTAAAACAAACAAATTATTACTAATAAAATGGAGATATTTATTTAAATTATAAAAATTTAAAATATCTATCTCCAAACATTTCTATTTAATAATTAAGCTTTTCCTTAAAG
>DHIM01000176.1:30831-31970 GCA_002403785.1 Clostridium sp. UBA4746 | reverse complement strand
GTCCTTAAAATTCAGATAATTATCACTTTAAGTTCTTTAAAAATCAAACATCGTGAAATATTAATTTTATAAATTTTTTTCTATTAATTTCTTTAAATCTGCTTTAGGTCTAAATCCTACCAAAGTTTCTTTAACCATTTCTTTACTAAGTACCATAACTGTTGGAATACTTGAAATCTTATACTTTGATGATATCATTGGACTTTCATCTACGTTCACTTTTGCAAATTTAACTTTTGTTCCCATTTCGTTTGCTAATTCTTCAATTACTGGAGTTAACATTTTACAAGGTCCACACCAAGGTGCCCAAAAATCAACTACAACTATGCTTTCTGAATTTGCAATTTCCTCATTAAAATTGTTATCATTAACTTCTTTAATCATATTATTACCTCCATTTATTATACCCCAGTAGGGTATCTATATATTGTTATTGTATACCTTAAAATGTTACTAGTCAATATTATTAAAAATTGATAAACGCTATATTTAGTTTCTCCACATATCCATTAAAACCCCGAAACTTTTCTCACGTATATCAAAATTAGTATACCCAAACCAATTCTCAATAATGTCCGTCATGCAACTTACTTGTTATTTATTTTTAATAATTTAATATATCTTTTACTATTGAGTTATTAAATTGTGAACTTGGAAATTGTTTTACTAATTTCTTTGCATAACTCTTTGCTTTGTTTATATCTACGCCTTTATTTATAAGAATTAAATTATATAATACTTCCTCAGTATAAGTTCCACTAGGATATTGTTTTAAATTAAGTTCATAGTATTTAAGTGCGTTTTTGAAGTCAGACATAGATTTGTAACTTACAGCTAACATATAAATTATATGCTCATTCAAATAATTACCCTTAGAATATGACAGTGCATATAAAAAATATTTTTGAGCTTCTAGGTATTCTTTATCATTCATATTACTTATACCTTTTTTATAAAAAAATACTATTCCTGTACTCTTAATAATATCTTCTCCTTTTACTAGAAGCAACCTATCATTCATTTCTAAATTAACATCTTTCCACACATTTACATATCCAATTATTTGCTCCATGTTATTGTTTTTTATGCTTTCAGTAAATTGTTGTGTGGAAATTCTTTCATTTGTTGAGTTTTATTAC
>DHIM01000176.1:0-30685 GCA_002403785.1 Clostridium sp. UBA4746 | reverse complement strand
TTCTTTTATTTGCTGAGTTTTATTTTCAATTGTTTTGTTTTTAGATTTTTGATTTTGTACTTGAACTAAATTCTTATTTTCTTGTTTATCTTTTTTATTAGTTAATAATATTCCATTTTGAACTTTTTTTACACCTATTATTGAAAAATTTTTATTGTTATACATATAAACTTTTACTAGAAGCAATATAATTATAATTAAAAATATACTGACAGCAACTATAATTATTTTTTTATAGTTTATTTCTCGTTTTAAATTTCCAAATTCTATTAATGTTTTCTTATTAACAATAGCTTGAGTATTTTTCTTATCCACTTTTAGAACTTCTTTTATGTACTGAAGTGCTTTATCATATTCCCCTTGCTTTATATAGCAAATGCTAATATAGTTTTTCACATTTATAAAATTAAAATGACTATTTTCACACTGATTCAAAATTTCTAGAGCGCCACTTATATTAAACTTTCTAATTAACTCCAATGCATTGACATACAGATGTAATTTTTTCTTATCACGTATACTGTCATCTAGATACTTTTTTGATACTTTATCATCATTTCTTTTATAATTTATATTCCACATATTTTTAGCTTTTTCCAAATCGCCTTTTAAATAATATAAAATACCCTTTAAATTTAGAACCGCAGCATTTGTATTATTTAAAGAAATGCTTTTCTCACAAAGTGATAACGCCTTATCTATATAACCATCATTATATTTATTCATTGCTTTTACATATATTTCACCTGACTTATCCATAACTTCACCTTTTATTTCATATTTAAGCTTATTTAATTATATCATAGGATTTATTTTTTTTGCTAGAGTTATCCATAATAACAATAAAAAATATATATTACTACAATTGCATTTCTCTGACTTGCCTTGATGATGCTAAATATATATACACTACTATCCCTTTTGGCACAAACATCTACATTCATTAGAATATAGGGAGTATTCCTTCTCCTTCTTCCAATATATCTCTCGCCATATACATATCATATTAATGTGGAAATTGCTAAATTTCATTTTCCACATTGTCTACTTAGCTAGCATATAATTTGATTATTTTATAATTTTGTAAACGTAAAAACCTATTATTCTTTATAATATATACATTTACTTTTTTTAAATAATTATTCTATTTTAATAAGTTCCTGTCCTGCATAAACACTATCCCCGTTTTTTACATCTATAGAAATAATTTTACCATCTGATGGTGAAACTATTTCATTCTCCATTTTCATTGCTTCTAACATAATTAAAACTTGATCCTTTTTTACCTTTTCTCCCACTTTTACAGAAATGTCTAAAATATTCCCAGTCATAGGAGATTCAACGTTTGCTACACTTGAACATTTTGCTAAATTATTTGACTTATCCAGGCTGCTAATTTGAGTTATTGTAGCCTCCTCTTCCCCCGTTGATTCTGTTACTTCTTCTATATCTACTTCATAAACTTTATTATTTAGCGTTATCATATACTTCTTCATATTATTAACACCTTCCTATGTAAATTACACTCATCATTTTATTCTTGTAATGTTTAATATGCGAAACTCTGAATTAGGTTTATCCCGCGCTGCCATAGTAGATGCTACAAGTGCCACTACTATCCTCTCTTCTTCATCTATTCCATATATTTCTTTTACCTCACTATTAGTTATTATTTTTTTATAACTATCACAAATATTACTATTTATATTAGCACTTAACCTGTCCTCAAAGAATTTTTTTGAAATTCGTGGAAATAAAGCAAACGTTAACACATCTTCATAAGTAGTGGCCAAATCTCCGATTTCATTTTCATATTTGTCCATCTCCGGCTCTAATAAGTCTGCTGGTCTTTGAGTTATAATTTTCATGTCCCCTATAATTTTTGTCTTTATTTCATCTTTTATAGCTGTTGGTGGACTTCCATAAAGTCCTTTAACATAATCTTTTAATTCTTTTGGAATTATTTTATATCGGACGCCAGATAGTATATTAAATACTGCTTGAGTTCCTACCATTTGAATAAGAGGCGTAATTAAAGGTGGAAATCCTAAATCTTCTCTCACTCTAGGTATCTCTATAAGGACTTCTTTATATTTAGATTCAACCCCCTGTGCCTTTAACTGTGATAAAAGGTTCGATAACATCCCTCCAGGAACCTGATATGTAATAATTCTAGGCTCTACATTCATAACTTTTGGATTTAGTATTCCATTTTCTCTGTATTTCTCTTTTATAGGTCTAAAATAGTCTGCTATTTCACCTAATAAATTAATATCTAATTTAGGATCGCGTGGACTCTCTTTTAAAGTAAGGACCATCGACTCTGTAGGGGGTTGTGATGTACCCTCTGAGAAGGGAGAAATTGCAGTGTCAATAATATCTACTCCTGCTTCAACAGCCTTTAAATATGTCATAGAAGCTATTCCACTAGTACAATGAGCGTGTAGACATAATGGTATTTTTACAGCCACTTTTAATTTTTTCACTAATTCATAAGCCGAATATGGCGTTAATATACCCGCCATATCATTAATACAAATTGAATGTGCCCCTAATTCCTCTAATTTTATTGATAATTCAACATAGTAATCTAAAGTGTGTATTGGGCTAGTTGTATAACATATAGCACATTGACAGTGTGCTCCGCCTTCTTTAATAACTCTAATTGAAGTTTCCATATTTCTTGTGTCATTTAAGGCATCAAATACTCTTATTATATCTATACCATTTTCTATAGACTTCTTAATAAATGCCTCTACTACATCATCTGCATAATGCTTATATCCTAGAAGATTTTGACCTCGAAGGAGCATTTGAAGTTTAGTATTTTTAACCACCTTATGGATTTCTCTTAGTCTTTCCCAAGGATCTTCATTAAGAAAACGTAGACATGAATCAAAAGTTGCTCCTCCCCACACCTCCATTGAATAATACCCGACCTTATCCATTTTTTTTAGAATTGGTAATATCTCTTTTGTTTTTAATTTGGTAGCAATTAAAGATTGCTGGCCATCTCTTAATACTGTTTCAGTTATTTTAATTGGATTCACTATTCTATCCCTCCAAAATGTTTCCTCAATCTATAATAATTTTTGTCTGCCCATCCCCTTATTACATAATTTCCTCTACAATCACTTCATATTCCTTATTATTTACTCTTACTTTAAGCCTTTTACCACTTATTGTGCTACACCCGAGCTTTATCACACTTTCTCTTATCGAATCAAAGCCTTTTATATATTTCCTATATATTCTATGAGCTTCCTCAATGCTTATTAATTTAAACCTAATACTGTCACCAGGCTTTAACTGTCCCACTATGTTTATATCAGGAGTTATTATTGTAGCAATTTTCGTGTATCCACCAGTAGTTTGCCTATCCGCCATCATGATTATGGGAGCCCCATCTCCTGGAATCTGCACCGACCCCATGGTTATTCCATCAGAAATAATGTCTGCACCGATTTTGTGAAAAATTTTAGGACCAGATAATCGGTATCCCATTCTATCCGCTTCATTTGTTACTTCATACTCATAATCCAAAAATGTATATATTCCATCCTTGGTAAAGTAATCATCCTGCGGTCCCATTACAACCCTTACAATATTATCCTTGGAATATGATGGTATTAATCCAATTGGAAGCTTTTTGATACTAGTACAATTATTTTCATCTACGCTTCCAATTTTAATCTCGTCACCAGCCCTCAGCATCCTTCCCTCAAAGCCACCAACATTGCCCTTCACATAGGTAGACTTGCTACCCATAACCTCTGGCACATCTATACCACGAGCTATTGCTATATAACTCCTGCACCCGCTTTTTGCAGTTCCAAAGGAAAGTTCATCACCATCTAACACTTTAACCCCAGACCACATTTCTATAGCCATACCATTTAACATTGGCTGAAGATTGGCTCCTGTAACTGCAATCAAGGCATCACCCTCAAATTTTATTTTAAGTCCGAAAAGTGTAGCTTCTAAACATGCCTCGCTATCACTATTCCCAACAAGAATATTAGCCACTCTTAGAGAGAATTGATCCATTGCACCGGAAGCAGTCATGCCTGATTTCTGATAATTATACCTACCGACATCCTGAATGGTAGTATACATACCGGGCTTTACTATTTTCATTATTGTCATATACTCACCTTCTTTACTTCTCTCTTATAATTACTTTATATTTTCCTTCTCTCTCTAAATCTTCAATATTTTTGTATTCATTTTCATCTATTTGTACAAATTTTATATAATCACCCGCATTTAATAGTACAGGATCCTTTCTGTATGGATCATACAATTTAACAGGAGTTCTGCCAATTAATTGCCAGCCTCCAGGACTTTCTATAGGATATATACCTGTCTGTTTGCCTGCAATTCCTACACTTCCAACAGGTATTTTAGCTCTTGGATTTTGCAGCCTTGGAGCCTCTATTTTATCACTCATACCTCCAAGGTACGGAAACCCTGGTGTAAATCCAATCATATAAATTAAATATTCCACATCTGTGTGAATTTTTATCACTTCATCTATTGATATTTTATTATGATCTGCCACAAACTCAATATCAGAGCCATACTCCCCACCATAAAGTGTTGGTATTTCTATAACTTTAGCATCCGGCAGTTTTAATTCATGCATCCTTGATATAATAGATTTTATTGCACCTATAAGTTCATCCAGTTCTATTATCATAGGATCATAAATTACCATAAGTGACCTGTATGTTGGAACAGTCTCGTTTATTCCTATAATACCTTCCTGCTCAATTGCAACTGTAAGACTTCTGATTTTTGAGTTAACCTGCTCTTCAATTTTATCTCCAAATTCTACAACTAAAGCTCTATCTCCGGCGATTAAATACTTAACCTTTTCATACATATTGTATTTTCACCCCCTATTTAAATAATGCAACTATTCCACCCATGGACTGGTAACCTGCAATTATTGCTAATATCACTACAATATAGCCCAAATACCTAAGCCATTTGGGATGCTTATATTCTCCTACAATATTCTTCTTTGTAGACGCAATAAGTATTATTCCAAGAGCAATTGGGAGAATTAAACCATTAAGCGAACCAGCTACTACAAGTAATTCTACAGGCTTACCGAGTGTTAAAAATATAAGCGTTGATATAACAATAAATCCTATAATAAATTTTGATGTATTTTTTTCAAAAACTGGTGCTAGTGTTTTTAAGAATGATACAGATGTATAAGCTGACCCAACCACTGAGGTTATAGCAGCTGCAAATAGTACAATTCCAAATAACATATAACCAAAATTACCTGCCCCAAGTTTAAAAGCTTCAGCTGCAGGATTTAATGAGCCAAGTGGTTTACCGATGTTTACAACAACTCCAAGTACCGCAGCGAATAGAAGTATTCTCATAAGTGACGCTATTGTTATTGCAAGTACTGAGCTTTTAGTTATATCTTTCAAATGTTCTATTCCTGTAATTTTAGCATCTATTAGTCTGTGCCCTCCAGCAAATGTTATATATCCACCTACTGTTCCACCGACAAGAGTTATAAAGGGCAAAAATCCAAACCCAGTTGGTACAAATGTCCTTGCAATCATCTCTCCTACTGGAGGCTGGGTTTTAAATGCAACATATCCTATAAGAATAAGCATCAGAACGCCTAGCACTTTTGCGAAAGTGTCCATTGCTTTTCCCGCTTCTTTAGAAGTAAATATTATAATAGCTATAACAGCACTAATAATAGCACCTATTTTAACATTTATACCAAATAATACATTAAGACCAAGGGCAGCGCCTCCAATATTTCCTATATTGAATGCAAATCCCCCAATACATATTAGTACTGCTAAGAAAATGCCAAGACCAGGTAGCGTCTTGTTCGCAATATCTTGCGCCCGAAGGCCTGATACACCAATAACCCTCCATATATTGAGCTGAGCTATAAAGTCTACAATAATAGTAAGCAATATAATAAAACCTAGATTAGCTTTAAACGTTTCTGTAAATACTGCAGTTTGGGTCAAAAAACCCGGTCCTATGGCAGATGTAGCCATAAGGAAAGATGCTCCAATTAGCACACCCCAATTACTTTTCTTTTTTATGTTCATATCTTGCTTGCCTGTTTTCGATTTGTTATTCATAAACTTTCATGCCCCCTATTTTATAAATTGATTAAGTGGTTTTATTTCTACTCCAGCTCTCGATAGCTCTTCCTTTATAGTTCTTACAAACTCAACAGCCTCTGGATTGTCTCCATGAACACATATGGAATCCACCTTTATGTCCACATCTTCACCGCTTATTGCTGTCACTTTTTCCTCTGTTACCATTCTTATTACCCTGGAAATAGCTATATTCTTATCGAGAATCATGGCATCGGGAAGACTTCTTGCGACAAGTGTTCCATCTGAATTATATGCCCTATCTGCAAAAACTTCATTTGCAACTTTTAAACCTTTTTCTTTTGCAGCACTTACCATTTCACTTCCTGCTAGTCCAAGAACTATCAAATCCCTGTCTACTTCCCATATGCCCTCAATTATTGCCTGGGCTAGTTTACTATCCTTAGCTGCCATGTTATACATTGCTCCATGAGGTTTTATATGTTGCATTTCGGCCCCTGCTGATTTTACAAAACCATATAAAGCTCCAAGCTGATATATGGTGTACTGCTTTATCTCGTCAGGTGATACAGTCATATTTCTTCTTCCAAAACCCATAACATCAAAAAATCCAGGGTGTGCGCCAATACCTACATTCATTTTATTAGCCGCCCTTACAGTATCCCTCATAACAATTGGATCCCCAGCATGCCATCCACAGGCAATATTAGCTGATGATACACATTTAAGGACCTCTTCGTCAAGTCCTATTTTGTAAGCACCAAAACTTTCTCCTATATCACTGTTTAAATCAACAATTTTTTTCATACTGATTCTCCTCCTTTGTTCGCTTCGCATTACGTCAAAATTAAAATAGCTAATACATAATTAGGGCTCTCTAAATAGCAATATTTTACTTGTTAAAACAAATAAGAAAACCTCAAAAATCTTCAGTAGTATGTACCCTAAATGTTTTGTTAACTCCATTATTAGCTATACACTTCTATGCAGTGCCCTAAAACGGGTAAATTAGATTAATAAACTAATTCGTTATTACGCTCATGATAGCATGTGGACTAATCCACATCAATCATTATTTTAATAGTATCAAGTGTAATTCTTACTGCTTTAAAGAAATTAATCCTCATTAAGTAAATTAATTTTAGATTTAAAACTGCTTTAATGTAAGTTTAATAATATTTAGTTAAATAGTGGTTATAATTTACAGATAATACTATTAAAATAATACATAGATACTAAGGGGGCCCTCATGGTAAACAAAAAATTTTCTATCCTTATATATTTTTTAAGTGCTGTTTTGGTATTAACTCTTTCAATATTTCTTTATAGAATAGTTACACATATTTGTTACGTAAATTCACATGACAAAATAACCATATCTAAATTTACTGGTGGACGAGTTTCTACTTCTACTAAACTCGCAAAAATAGCAACTTTTAATAATACTACTACTGCAACACCAATTGTTGGACTTAATAGTGCAGATATGGTTTTTGAGTTTCTTACTAAATCTAATAATATTACTTATAAGGCTATATTTAACAACGAGTCAGCTAAAGATATTGGGTCAACAATTAACTTAAAGGAATATTCTAATTCATACTTACCAGTATTCACTTTTACAAATAACATAGAAAAAGCCTATATTAATAATAAAAAGGCGACTTCAATTTTTATAAATTTTAATGAAGATATAACATCAAATTTTTTGTACCAAGATGGTGAATATTATCATTACAGAGGTTTAGGAATAGATAAGGACAATAATACTCCAGTAAAACTTTCTAATGTTATTGTACAATTTATCCACGGTAGTATTATAAGTGATAAAACATTAGCTTCGCCCGACACTTCTGGTACAGGATTATTATTTTGCAATGGAAAAGCCCAAGACATTAAGTGGAACAGGGAAAGAAGTTCTAAAATGAAAATTACAGACCAAAATGGAGGCCCTGTTACGTTAATACCAGGACCTACATGGTGGGTCTTCATTGATAGGGCCTCATCAGTAGCCTATGATTAATAAGTGAATTCTAATTAATACTATTTTAAATAATTTAATTGCAACCTAAAAAGACATATTCATAGAGTAATATGTCTTTTTAGGTTATATATTAATTAGATTTTAAAGTTATTTAATATACTGAACTATAATTATTTACTCCGCAGTATTTTTAAAATATTCACTTATGGATTTACTTATAGAATTGGAAATTTTTTCTTGATACTCATTAGACTTTAATTTTTGCTCCTCATCAGAATTTGATAAAAATCCACATTCTACTATAACACTTGGCATATCATCATTTTCCCTTAATATCTTATAAGCAGTTTTAGCTGCCTTTGGAACTCTCTTATTATTAACATCTAAATCTACCTGAAAATTTTTCTGAAGTATACCAGCAAGTCTAGAACTGTCTTTATAACTAGAGTACCATACTTGTGCGCCATAATATTTACTCTCAGTAAAATAATTTAGGTGTATGCTAACAAACAAATCACAATCGCTAGATTCTTTTAAATTACACCTATTCTTTAGATCTTCACGGTACCTTTCTCTTATGGTGCCCTTCGTTGAATAAAGTCCTATGTCGTCTTCTCTTGTCATAACTACCTCATAACCTGCTTTTTGTAATCTTGCTTTAAGTTTTTTTGCTACAATTAAATTAATATCTTTTTCTACAGTACCATTTTTAGAGCTAGTTCCACCATCCATTCCTCCATGACCGGAATCAATAAGTATTTTTTTACTGCCTATTTGATTAGTATTCATAGTTTCTTTTGCAAGGCCTAAATTTACGCCTATAAAGCTTACCATTCCTAATGCAATTACTATAACAATAGCTATTAATTTATTGTTTCTGTACTTCAATTCACCCATCCTTTTATTTATTGCTATGTGTAATTTTATTCAACTTACATCTGATTTATTATTATTTATGTATTCGATTTACATCCTTTTATAAAATTTTATCGAGGGACAGAATTTTTCCAAGAATTTTGTTAATTTTTCTCTGAATTTATAAACATATTTTAATTTTACAAATTCCTATAAAATAGAGAAGTACACCAATTTAATTTTATTACATATAATAAATTGTAATAGAATATTTATAGAGGTGATTTAATGTACAATATAAAGCCTAAAACCTTTGATCTTGAATCAATCAAAGGTTTTTCTAAAAAGCAGCTTGATGAACATTACAAGTTATATGCAGGTTATATAACCAAGTTAAATGAGATTTGGAACACTCCCTATATACCTAGTGATTATACTGATAGCAATGCTACTTATTCCAAAATGCGCAGCTTAAAACTAGGCGAAACATATTCACTCGACGGTGTAAAACTTCACAACCTTTATTTTGAAAACATGACAGGTGGGAGTAACGTTCCCTATGGTCCATTGTTTAATGCTATATTAAATCAATTTTCAACTTATGATAATTTTATCTCCTACCTTACAAATGTAGGATTATCAATGAGAGGTTGGGCAGTTCTTACCATGGATTTACTTGATAACAAGTTACACATAATAGGAAGTGATGCACACGATACTGGTGCCGTATGGCTTTCTTGCCCAATATTAATAATGGATGTTTACGAGCATGCTTATTTCATGGATTTTGGAACAGATAGGAAAAAGTATATTTCTACATTTATTAAAAATATAAATTGGAGTGTTTTAAATGACAGATTCGAGAAATATGTTTCTCCAATCAAGTATATAGATATGAAGCAACGTAGATATTTCAGATATAATTTTCTCAATGAATAAGTCATAAATATTTGTTAAATATAAGCTAATTTAGAGATGTTTCCAAATACATTTTAAAATAAAAAACCCCCAAACATAAGTGTTTGAGGGTTTTCAATTTCATAAAAACTATCTCTTTGAGAACTGAGATGCCTTTCTTGCTTTTTTAAGACCGTATTTCTTTCTTTCTTTCATTCTTGGATCTCTTGTTAAAAAGCCTGCTTTTTTAAGCTCTGGTCTTAAAGTTTCGTCAGCTTTTAATAATGATCTAGAAATTCCGTGTCTTATTGCTCCAGCTTGACCTGTATATCCACCACCGTTTACATTAACTAGAATATCAAATTTATCTTTAGTTCCAGTTAATACTAAAGGTTGGTTAACAATAAGAATTAAAGTTTCTAATCCAAAATAATTTTCTATTTTTCTTTTATTTATAACAATTTTACCTTCGCCAGGTACAAGTCTTACTCTCGCAACTGATTTCTTTCTTCTTCCTGTTCCTATATATTGAACCTTTGCCATTATATGTCCTCCTTCCGAATCTAATTAGTATTTAAGTACTAGTGCTTCTGGGTTTTGTGCTTCATTCTTATGTTCTGGTCCTCTGTAAACAGTTAATTTTTTAAGTGTCTGACGACCTAATGGTCCCTTTGGAAGCATTCTTCTTACTGCCTCTTCAAAAATAAACTCAGGTTTTTTAACCAATGCTATTCTATATGGAACTTCTTTTAATCCACCTGGATAAAAAGAGTGATGTCTTAACATTTTTTGGTCTAATTTCTTACCAGTTAAAACTATCTTATCAGCGTTAATTACAATTACAAAGTCACCTGTATCAACATGTGGTGTAAATGTTGGTTTATGTTTTCCTCTAAGTATTGAAGCTATTTGACTAGCTGCTCTTCCTAAAACCTTTCCTTCTACATCTACAACGAACCATTTTCTTTCTACTTCTAGTGGTTTAGCTAAGTATGATTTCATTATTTTCCCTCCCTGAACTTTTAACAATTAAAATTCTATGCTAAAGATCCGGGGCTAGTGGATCTTATACACGATATTTTATACAAACATTAATAAGTATAATACATTCTACCGGGTGTGTCAATGCTTTTACATAGGATATTACAATGTTTTGTGTCTTTTATTTAATAAAAAACTTCCTCCAAACATAATCCACAAGATGGAACAGCTTTTCCGGCTTTGGATCGCTCTTTTGACTCAATTATATCTTTTATTTCATTAGGTTTTATTTTTCCTTCTCCAACTCGAATTAATGCACCAACTATTATTCTAACCATATTGTACAGAAAGCCATCAGCAGCAATATATATTTTTATAACATCTTCGTTCTTTATAACATCAAGCATAGTTATAGTTCTTACAGAAGTTTTCACAGAACTACCTAAATTTTTAAATGCAGAGAAATCATGAGTACCCATAAAATATAACGCACCTAGCTTCATATCCTCTACATTTAATATTCTTTGGTGATGATATATGTAATTACGCCCTACTGCAACAGCTACACGTCTATTAATTATAGTATAACTGTACATCTTACCAATGCTATTATACCTTGAGTGGAATTCATATGGAACCTCACAAGCATGTATTATCACAATATCTCGTGGAAGCTTACTATTAATGGCTCCCGAAAACTTTTCTACAGCTATTTTACTATCGGTATAAAAGTTTCCTGTATAACCTTTTGCATGAACTCCTGCATCCGTTCTACTAGAACCTGTAATTAAAGCTTTTTCGTCTGTAATCTCCTCAATAGCTCTCTCTACTTTTTCTTGAATAGTCATAACATTATTTTGCCTTTGCCATCCACAGTAGTTTGTTCCATCGTATTCTATTATGAGCTTTATATTCCTCACCACGTCACGTCCTTTTCTATTTATACTTAGGACTTGCACCCTAGCAGAATATTATGTTCTACTAACAATAGTAATAACAAATAGAAATGAAAAAGCGAAACTTGCAATATAATCTTTATTAGTTATCTTTAACTGTTTCATTCTAGTTCTTCCTTCTCCGCCTTTATAACATCTTGATTCCATAGCCATAGCTAATTCATCTGCCCGCCTAAAAGAACTTATAAATAAAGGTACTAAAATAGGGACTAAACTTTTAGCCCTTCTTATTAAATTTCCAGATTCAAAATCAGCACCTCTTGCCATTTGCGCCTTCATTATTTTATCAGTTTCGTCCATAAGCGTAGGAATGAACCTTAATGCAATAGTCATCATCATTGCCAATTCATGAGCTGGTATTCCTATTCTTTTGAATGGGTTTAGGAGTCTTTCTATTCCATCAGTTAACTCTATGGGGGATGTTGTAAGTGTTAGTATTGACGTTCCCATAATTAAAAACACCAGTCTAATAATCATGAATGCTGCAATTATTAAACCTTCTTTATAAATGCTTATAATACCCCATTTAAAAATTAATTCTTTTCCGCTAGTCATAAAAATATTTAATACTGCTGTAATAAGTAATAAAACTAAAATGGGTTTTAGTCCATTGTAAATATACTTAACAGACAGCTTAGATATTAGTATTGTGGCTAGAATAAATATAAATATAAATAAGTAGCCTTTAAAATTATTCACCAAAAATAGGTCAACAATAAAAAATATAGATATTAATATCTTAAATCTTGGATCTAATTTATGTATAAAAGACTCCCCTGGTATATATTGACCTATTGTAATATCTTTAATCATACAAATTCCTCCAATGTGTCGTAAAAAACACATATTACTGTTATATATATGATGCCTTATTAGGGCAAAAGATTTGTACTAATCCCCTTTTAATATTTTGAGTAATTCTTGTTTAGCTTTTTCTATAGTAAATATATCTTGAGATAATTTGAATCCTTTATTACGTAGATCCCTTATTAAATATGTCATCTGTGGGACTGCAAGCCCTACGCTTTCTAATGTTTCTATTTCCCCAAATATTTTTCCAGGTGTTCCGTCTAGGATGCATTTTCCCTTATCCATTACTAAAATTCTATTTGCAACCTTAGCTACATCTTCCATACTATGTGATACTAAAATTATAGTAATATTATTTTCTTTGTATAACTCAAGTATTTTATTTAAAATATCGTCTCTGCCTTTGGGATCGAGTCCCGCTGTTGGCTCATCTAAAATTAAAACTCGAGGCTCCATAGCCACCACTCCTGCAATTGCTACTCTTCTCTTTTGGCCACCGCTTATCTCAAAAGGTGATTTATCCTTATACTCTTCATAATCAAGTCCAACAATTTTCATGGCTCTCTGGACCCTTTTATTTATCTCATCATCATCTAGACCTAAATTTTTAGGTCCAAAAGCAATGTCTTTTTCAATAGTTTCTTCAAAAAGCTGGTATTCAGGATACTGAAATACTAGTCCAACTTTTTTTCTTATGTTTGTGAGTTTCACATTTTTTTTTGTTATATCTATTTCATCAATTAATAATCTACCTGATGTAGGTTTTAATAGTCCATTTATATGTTGTATTAAAGTCGATTTTCCAGAGCCTGTATGCCCAATAAGTGCAACAAATTCTCCCTGATTTATTTCTATAGAAACATTATCTATAGCTTTTTTTTCAAAAGGCGTTTTTGGCATATATGTATATGTTAAATTTTCTATTTTAATTGACATAATGCATTCACCATCTCATCTATAGTTAATATATCTGATGCTATATTAATACCATTTTGTCTAAGTTCATATGCGAGTTCTGTTACCTGAGGAACATCTAATCCTATTTTTTTCATAACAGCTACATTTCTAAATATTTCTTTAGGTTTTCCATTCATTACAATTTTACCACTATCCATAACTACTATTCTATCTGCTTCTACTGCTTCTTCCATATTATGCGTTATTAGAATTATAGTTATGCCATATTTTTTATTTATCTCTTTTATTGTCCGCATAACTTCTTTTCTTCCATATGGATCTAGCATTGCTGTTGGTTCATCAAAAACAATACACTGTGGCATCATTGCAAGAATACCAGCAATAGCTACTCTTTGTTTTTGACCACCTGAAAGTAGATGTGGAGCATGTTTCCTATATTCATACATTTGTACACTTTTTAATGAATCATCAACTCTTCTTCTAATCTCTTTAGGATCTATGCCTAAGTTTTCCGGACCAAATGCTACATCTTCTTCTACAATTGTTGCAACAATTTGATTATCTGGATTTTGAAATACCATGCCAGCTACATTCCTAATTTTCCACAGATTAGATTCTACAGAAGTTTGTAAACCATCTACATAGATTTTCCCGTCTGTTGGTATTAATAGAGCATTTATATGTTTAGCAAAAGTTGATTTTCCTGAGCCATTATGACCGAGTATCACTAGAAACTCACCCTTCTCAACCTCTAGATCCAACCCATCTATAGCTACCTTAGGTTGTTCATCTTCACTTTGAGGATACTTATAAACAAGTTTATTGCATCTAACCATTTTTTCACCCATAAGTGTCACTCCCAACGTCTACGAATCTGAATATGTTAAACTTAAAATATATTAAATTATTTTAATTACCAACTTCAATAAAAAATTTTCTTAACTAAATCAGATTAAATATAAATAATAAAATGGGGATTAAGTTTGATTCACTTAATCCCCTTTACTCAAACTATACTAATTCTATTATACTCATTTCTGCTGCGTCGCCTCTTCTTGGACCCATTTTCATTATTCTAGTATAACCGCCATTTCTCTCAGCATACTTGGGTGCAATATTATCAAATAAATCTTTAACAACGCTTTCTTCAGTAATAAATGAAAGTGCTTGTCTTCTAGCATGAAGATCTCCTCTTTTACCAAGAGTTATCATCCTTTCGGCAAACTTTCTAGTTTCTTTTGCTCTAGTTACTGTAGTTTCAATTTTACCATACTTCAACAAATTAGTTGCAAGACTTCTAAACATTGCAATTCTTTGATCAGTGGAACGGCCTAATTTACGATACATTGCCATGTATTTCCCTCCTTACTCTTCAGTTAGTTTTAAGTTCAAACTCAAAGCTTGAAGTTTCTGTTCAACTTCTTCAAGTGATTTTTTACCTAAATTTCTAACCTTCATCATATCATCCATTGATCTTTCTGTTAGTTCCTGAACCGTATTAATTCCAGCTCTTTTTAAGCAATTATAACTTCTAACTGAAAGATCGAGTTCTTCTATAGTCATTTCAAGAACTTTTTCTTTCTTATCTTCTTCTTTTTCAACCATTATTTCAACATTATCAGCATGATCTGTTAATGTCATAAATAACTTAAAGTGTTCGATAAGTATTTTAGCTGATAAACCAATAGCTTCATCTGGTCTAATTGTACCATTAGTCCAAATTTCAATAGTTAATTTATCATAATCAGTAATCTGGCCTACTCTAGTGTTTTCCACAGCAAAATTTACTCTTTTAACTGGAGTATAGATTGAATCTACTGGTATAGTAGCTATTGGTAGTTCGTCTGTCTTATTTTTACTCATAGACACGTATCCTCTACCTCTGTTAACAGTTAGTTCCATATATAACTTAGCATCATCATCTAATGTTGCTATATGTAAATCACTATTAACAACTTCTATATCTCCATCAGTGTTGATATCTGCTCCAGTAACTACTCCAGGTCCTTTAGCATCAATATAAATTGTTCTAGGACCCTCTCCAGTCATTTTTAATGCCAAGCTTTTGATGTTTAGAATTAATTCTGTAACATCTTCTTTAACACCTTTAACTGTAGAAAATTCATGTAGTACTGTATCAATCTTAACTGCATTTGTAGCAACTCCAGGTAATGAAGAAAGAAGAATTCTTCTCAAAGCATTACCTAAAGTTATACCATAGCCTCTTTCTAATGGTTCAATTATAAATTTACCATAAGAACCATCTTCAGCTGTTTCTACACATTCTATTTTTGGCTTTTCTATCTCTAACATAATAAACCCTCCTCTTTTTTAATTGGCAACCTATTATGAGGGCAACTGATTCTATATTAATGACTATTTGCTGTATAACTCAACGATTAAAGTTTCGTTAACAGGAACATCTATATCTTCCCTAGTTGGTTGTGCTAAAACTTTTCCTTCAAATTTTTCTAAGTTAGCTTCTAACCAATTTGGTAAAGTTTTAGGATTTTCAAGGAAAACCTTAAACTTCTCAGTAGCTCTGCTCTTTTCACATGCAGATACTACTTCATTTGCTGTTAAACTGTAAGAAGGAATATCTACCTTTTTACCATTAACTAAGAAATGTCCGTGAGTTACTAGTTGCCTAGCTTCTTGTCTTGAATTTCCGTAACCTAATCTATAAACTACGTTATCAAGTCTCACTTCTAAAAGTCTTAATAGATTTTCACCTGTTATGCCTCTTAACTTGTCAGCTTTTTCATAGTATCTTCTGAATTGGCTTTCAAGTACTCCGTATATTCTCTTAGCCTTTTGTTTTTCTCTTAACTGTAATCCATAATTAGACATTTTTTTCTTGCTCTGTCCATGTTGTCCTGGTGCATAGCCTCTTCTAGCAAATGCACATTTATCTGTGAAGCATCTATCACCCTTAAGGTTTAGCTTCATACCTTCTCTTCTGCAAAGTCTACAAGTAGCTCCAGTATATCTTGCCATTCAAATTACACCTCCTATTTACTATCCTATTAATTTAATCATACTCTTCTTCTCTTTGGTGGTCTACATCCATTATGAGGAATTGGTGTAACGTCTTTGATTAATGTAATTTCTAATCCAGCCGCTTGAAGTGATCTAATAGCCGCTTCTCTACCTGCTCCTGGTCCCTTAACGAATACGTCAACACTCTTTAATCCGTGCTCCATAGCTGCTTTTGAAGCAGCTTCTGCTGCCATTTGAGCTGCAAAAGGAGTACTTTTTCTTGATCCTCTAAATCCTAATCCACCTGCACTAGCCCAAGATAAAGCATTACCAGCTGCATCTGTAAGTGTAACGATGGAATTATTGAAAGTAGACTTTATGTGAGCACAACCGTGCTCAACATTTTTTCTTTCTTTTTTTCTTCTACTTCTTTTAACTTTTTGAGCCATGTTATTCCCTCCTTACTATTTCTTCTTACCCGCCATTGTTTTCTTAGGGCCTTTTCTTGTTCTAGCATTAGTTTTAGTTTTTTGTCCTCTTACTGGAAGACCTTTTCTATGTCTTATTCCTCTATAACATCCAACTTCCATTAACCTTTTTATATCTAGTGCGACTCTTCTTCTTAAGTCACCCTCAATCATAAAGTTCTTTTGAATGTATGTTCTTAATTCATTAACCTCTTCTTCTGTTAAATCCTTAACTCTTGTATCAGGATTTATTCCGATTGATTTAATGATCCCTTGTGATTTTGATAACCCAATACCAAATATATATGTTAAACCAATTTCAACTCTTTTTTCTCTTGGTAGGTCAATACCTGCTATTCTTGCCATTTACTGTTTACACCTCCCACGTAATTGTTGTTATAATTTTATCACATCTTTGACTTATAAAACGATGTAATAGCGATTTATAATTATATTAATTTTTACATTTAACACTAAATTAATATCGTTTGTAAATAAAACCGATCAACCTTGTTTTTGTTTATGCTTAGGATTTTCACAGATAACCATTACTCTTCCTTTTCTCTTTATAACCTTACATTTTTCACACATAGGTTTAACTGATGGTCTTACTTTCATAGCTAACCCTCCTTATTATTTGTCTCTCCAAGTTATTCTCCCACGAGTCAAATCATATGGGGAAAGTTCCACTGTAACCTTATCACCTGGTAGTATTCTTATAAAATTCATTCTTAATTTTCCTGAAATATGAGCTAATATTTTATGCCCACTCTCAAGCTCAACTTGAAATATTGCATTAGGCAACGTTTCTAATACCACACCTTGCATTTCAATTATATCATCTTTTGACATAAGGTAATCAAACCTCCTTACCAATATCTGCAGACTGCAAAAATATTTTAATTTTAGAATTAGTAACCTCTTTTTTAGATAAAATTATATCTCTAATTTCTTCAGCTACTGTGTCAGTAAAATTTAGATGTTTAACCTTCTTTTTTTTAGGTTTTTCAATCCTTCTTAACTCTCCATCAGAAATATACACATACTCGTTATTTAGTATACCAACTACAATAAAATCTCTGTGCATATCCCTTCCCGCCTTAGAATGTACTACCTTACCTACAAGGCTATTTTTCTCCAAATCATTCACCTCAATCAGTTCAAAGTTAATATTTCAGGACCACTTTTCATAATAGCAACAGTATTTTCATAATGTGCAGATAAACTGCCATCTCTTGTTACTACTGTCCATCTATTAGATTTTACTTTGACATAATGCTTTCCTGTATTTATCATAGGTTCAATTGCAAGTACCATACCCTGAACTAATTTAGGTCCTTTACTTGGAGCACCGTAATTAGGAATCTCCGGATCTTCATGCATTGATTTCCCAATTCCATGACCTACAAAATCCCTAACTACAGAGTATCCATGGCCTTCAGCGTAACACTGAATTGCAGCAGATATATCTGATAATCTATTGCCTATTATAGCTTTTTCAACACCCTTAAAGAAACTATTTCTAGTTGCCTCAATGAGTCTTGAAGCTTCATTAGATACCTTTCCTACTGGAAAAGTTCTTGCAGCATCTCCATGATAGCCACTTAATATGGCACCACAATCTATGCTAATTATGTCTCCTTCAAGTAAAATTCGGTTATTTGGAATTCCATGAACCACTTCATCATTAACAGATGCACATATGGAAGCTGGAAATCCATAATAACCCTTAAAAGATGGTTTAGCACCCTGTTTTATTATGAACTCTTCAGCTAATTTATCCAGTTCTGCAGTGGTTATGCCAGGTTTTATTACCTTTTCAATTGTTGCAAGAGTTTCTGCAACCACTTTACCCGCATTTCTCATATATTGGATTTCCATATCACTTTTTATGTTAATCATTTTTTTATCGTTTCTAAGATACCACAGATACTTTCAAATACACTATCAATTTCTTGTGTTCCATCAACTGCTGATAATAAGTTTTTGTCATCATAGTACTTTATCAATGGTTGTGTTTGAGCTTCATATATGTCTATTCGTTCATTAACGGTCTCTTCAGTGTCATCAGCTCTTTGTACAAGATCACTTCCACATAAATCACATTTTCCCGCAACTTTTGGCGGGTTGAATTTAATATGATAGCTAGCACCACATGTAAGACAAACTCTTCTACCAGTCATTCTATTAAGAATGAATTCTCTAGGAACCTTTATTAATAACGCAATATCAAGGTTATTACCATTCTCGTCTAATAAAGTTTTTAAAGCTTCACCTTGATTAACAGTTCTAGGATAGCCATCTAGTAAAAATCCACTTCTGCAATCTTCATTATCTAACCTATCCTTGATTATATCTATAGTCAATTTATCAGGTACTAAATGTCCCTTATCAATATGTTTCTTAGCTTCGATTCCAAGAGGGGTTTTTTCTGAAATATTCTTTCTGAATATGTCCCCTGTTGATATATGTGGTATGGAGAACTTATTGCTTATGGATTTTGCTTGAGTTCCTTTCCCTGCTCCGGGAGGACCTAATAAAATTATTCTCATAGTACCATCTCCTGGTAATAATTTATTTAAGGAAACCTTGATAATGACGCATTACTAATTGTGATTCAAGTTGTCTTAAAGTCTCAAGAGCAACATTTACCATAATCAATAACATTGTGCCTCCAAAGTATATCCCTTTAAATTGAGTATATGCCTCTGTAATTATAGGGAATAACGCAATAACAGCTGCAAAAGTTCCTCCAATTATTGAAATTTTAGTCAAAACATTATCTATATAATTTGCTGTATTATCTCCTGGCCTAATACCTGGTATAAACCCTGATGATTTGGACATATTTTCAGCCATTTCGTCTGGTTTAAATGTTACTTGAGTATAAAACCAAGTAAAGAATATTATTAATACAGCATACACAAATGAGTATTTCCAACTATTCGTTTCAAATATGCTCCAAGGACTTCCTACAATAAATTTTGCTATTGCGGATGTCGGTTTTAGCTGTGCTATTGTTGCTGGGAATGTCATTACTGACATTGCAAAGATTATACCGATAACCCCAGATCCATTTACATTGATTGGAATATGTGTTGATTGTCCTTTAAAAACCTTGTTGCCAATAGCTTTACCAGCATATTGAACTGGAATTCTTCTTTCGCTTAAACTTGCTATTACTACTGATACTAATAATGCCATAGCAACTACAATAAACATTATAACCTCTACAAAATTTACAGTGCCAGCCTTTTGAAGTCCAGCAATTTTATATGCTGTTGCAGGTAATCCAGATATAATATTTATAAAAATTATCATTGAAACACCATTACCAATACCTTTACCTGTGATCTGCTCACCTATCCAAACCAAAAATGTTGATGCCGTGGTCATTGTTAATACCACTAAAAATATGGTTAGACTTGATTTATCTGAAAATGCTCCTGTTCCTGCAATAATTGCATACATACCAAATGCTTGTAATGCACCAAGTACTATTGAAGCATATCTAGTATAATCTTGTATTTTCTTACGTCCTTCAAGTCCTTCTTTAGAAAGTTGCTCTAAATATGGAATTGCTATTACAAGTAATTGCATTATAATTGATGCATTTATGTATGGACCAACACCCATAGCAAATATACTAAACTTACCAAATGCACCACCTGAAAGCATATCGTAAAAACTAAATAATGTACCTCCATTGCTAGTTAAGCTTACTAGCTTACTAGCATCCACACCGGGAACAGGAATGAAAATACCTATCCTAACAATTACGACCATAAGTAGTGTGAAAATCATACGTTTTCTTAAATCAGGAATTTTCCAGGCATTACGTAGGGTTGATAACAATTATATCACCTCAACTTTTCCTCCAGCTGCTTTAATTTTCTCAGCTGCTCCCTTAGATAACTTAGATACATTTACAGTTAAGTTCTTTTCTAAATTACCATTTCCAAGTATCTTAACTCCGTCATATACTTTCCTTATTACTCTTTTTTCTAATAACAACTCTTGTGTAACTTCAGTACCATTATCGAATATATTAAGTCTATCTACATTTATACAAGAATATTTTTTTGCAAAAATATTAGTGAACCCTCTTTTAGGTAATCTTCTGTATAAAGGCATCTGACCTCCTTCAAATCCTGGTCTTGTTCCTCCACCTGATCTAGAGTTTTGTCCATCTTGACCTCTTCCTGCAGTTTTTCCCCAACCAGTAGCAGTACCTCTACCTATTCTCTTAGGAGATTTTTTAGAACCTTCCGCAGGTCTTAACTCATGAAGTTTCATGTCAACACCTCCTCATTTTATACTTGTTCTACTTTTACTAAATATATAACTTTGTTAATCATACCTTTGATCTGAGGAGTTTCCTCGTGCTCAACACTTTTTCTTATTTTTCTTAATCCTAAAGCATTAACTGTAGCAATATGTTCTTTCTTCCTACCTATTAAGCTCTTAATCAATGTTATTTTAACTTTAGCCAAGGTTTTCCCCTCCTATCTTAAAATTTCTTCTACAGTTTTGCCTCTCAATTTAGCAACATCTTCCACTGTTCTTAAGCCTGCTAAACCTTCTATAGTGGCATTAACCACATTTCTCGCATTACTAGAGCCTAAAGATTTAGCTCTAACATCCTTCAATCCTGCTAATTCTAGAACCGCTCTAACTGGTCCTCCAGCTAAAACTCCTGTACCTTCAGCACCTGGCATTATGTGTATAACCGCAGTACCAAACTTACCATCAATAGTATGTGGAATAGTTGTTCCAACCATAGCTACATTTATTAAATTCTTCTTAGCATCTTCTATTCCTTTTCTAATTGCTTCAGGAATTTCTACAGATTTACCCATTCCAACGCCAACGTGTCCGTTTTCGTCTCCAACAACAACTAATGCGCTGAATCTGAAGTTTCTTCCACCTTTAACAACCTTAGCAACTCTGTTTATATTAACCACTTTTTCTTTAAGATCTAATGTGCTAGGATCTATTTTCATGTGTTTCCCTCCTTCTCTTAGAATTTAAGTCCAGCTTCTCTTGCTCCTTCAGCGAGGATTTGTACTCTACCGTGGTACACATATCCGCCTCTATCAAATACTACTTCTTCAATTCCCTTTTCAAGTGCTCTTTCAGCAACCATTTTTCCTACTAATTTTGCAGCTTCTTTATTACTTCCTATTTTTTGTTCAAAAGCCTTATCTATAGTTGAAGCAGAAGCTAATGTGATTTTTGCTACATCATCAATTACTTGAGCATATATGTTCTTTTCACTTCTGTATATAGCTAATCTAGGTCTTTCTGCTGTACCAGAAATCTTTTTACGAACTCTAAGATGACGCTTAACTCTTGACTTTTGTCTATCGTCTTTCTTGAACACATCATTCACTCCTTCCTACTTTATTTACCTGTTTTACCTTCCTTACGTCTGACAATTTCGCCAGAATATCTAATTCCTTTTCCTTTGTAAGGTTCTGGCTTTCTCCAAGTTCTTATGTCTGCTGCAACAGCTCCAACTAATTGTTTATCGATACCTTTAACTATTATCTTATTAGCATCAGGTAAAATAAATTGGATTCCTGCGACTGCATCTATTTCAACTGGATGTGAATATCCAAGACTTAATGTTATTTTAGCACCTTTAAGTTGTGCTCTGTAACCAACACCTACTAACTCAAGTGTCTTTTCGTATCCCTCTGTTACGCCAATAACCATATTATTTATTAATGATCTTGTCAATCCATGAAGAGCTCTATGCTCTTTTACATCACTTGGTCTTGTAACTACCACAGTATTGTCTTCCAAAGCTATATTCATTTTAGTACTCATGTTTTGAGTTAACTCACCTTTTGGTCCTTTAACATTAACAACATTCAGTGGTGAAACTGTAACAGTTACTCCATTAGGTATAGCTACTGGAAGTCTTCCGATTCTTGACATACTTACACCTCCTGTATTCTTTTCAGACACATAACAATTACTAACCGCTATGTCCCATATATTCATTTTAAGTACTAACCAATTATTAATTGTTTAGTCTCTATACTGCTTTAAGCACATAACAATTTTATTTTCTCTAAATTATCTATTATTACTATGTACATAACAAACAACACAGTTATGCCTTAGAATTATTATACTACCAAATATAACAAATAACTTCTCCGCCTAGGCCTGATTTTCTAGCTTCTCTATCTGCTACTAATCCTTTTGAAGTTGATATTATAGCAACTCCTAAACCATTCAATACTTTTGGAATATCTTCATTTTTAGAATATACCCTTAAACCAGGTTTCGATATTCGCTTAAGTCCAGTGATAACTCTTTCCTTGTTTTGACCGTATTTCATTGCAAGTCTCATCATAGGAACGACACCATCATTATATTCTTCTATGTTTTTAAGGTATCCTTCTTGAAGCAATATATTTGCGATTTCCTTCTTTATAGTTGATGAAGGTACTTCTACTATTTCATGTCTAACAACATTTGCATTTCTTATACGTGTTAGCAAATCTGCGATTGGGTCAGTCATAACCATTTTTCGTGCCTCCTTTCATTAGAATGTTCTAATTACCAACTTGCTTTTCTGCAACCAGGAATTTCTCCCTTGTGTGCAAGTTCTCTAAAACAGATACGACATATACCAAATTTTTGTAATACAGAATGTGGTCTTCCACATAGTCTACATCTTGTATAAGCTCTAGATGAATATTTAGGTTCTTTTTTCCATTTCTCTATTAAAGCCTTACGTGCCATATGTTTACCTCCTTATTATTGAGCAAATGGCATTCCAAGGAACCTTAATAACTCTCTTGCTTCCTCGTCTGTCTTTGCTGTAGTAACGAATATTATATCCATTCCTCTTACTTTGTCAATTTTATCATAATCTATTTCTGGAAATATAAGTTGTTCTTTAATACCGATAGCATAATTCCCTCTACCATCAAATGCTTTAGAAGAAGCTCCTCTAAAATCTCTGACTCTAGGCAATGCAACGTTCATTAATTTATCAGCAAATTCGAACATTTGAGCTTTTCTCAATGTAACTTTACAACCTATTGGTGTATTTTCTCTTAGCTTGAAGTTAGCTATAGATTTCTTTGCTCTTGTTACAATTGGTTTTTGACCTGCTATAATTTGCATATCACTGAGAGCAGCATCTAAAACTTTAGAATTATCTTTAGCTTCTCCAACTCCCATATTTAAAACTATCTTTTCAAGCTTTGGAACTTCCATTATATTTTTATAACCGAACTTTTCCATTAAAGCTTGCACTACTTCACTTTCGTATTTCTCTTGTAGCCTTGAACTCATATGTTAAACCTCCTTTCAGAAATTAAAATGTCTCTCCACATTTTTTGCAGACTCTTACCTTAGTTCCATCGTCTAAAATTTTGCTATTTATTCTTGTTACGTTTTTGCATTTTGTACAATATAACATAACTTTAGAACTATTTATAGCTGCTTCTCTGTGAGTTATTCCACCTTGCATATTTTGTTTGCTTGGTTTCTGATGTTTTGTAACTACACTAACATCTTTCACTAAAACCTTACCTTTTTTAGGATATACAGCTAAGACTTCGCCTATTTTGCCTTTGTCTTTACCTGAAATAACCATTACTGAATCTTTTTTTCTTACGTGCACTTTTATAACTGCCATGTTAGACACCTCCTATCTTATAGAACTTCAGGCGCTAGTGATAAGATCTTTATGAAGTCTTTATCCCTTAACTCCCTTGCAACAGGTCCGAATATACGAGTTCCTCTTGGGGTTTTGTCGTCCTTTATGATAACAGCTGCATTATCATCAAATTTAACGTATGATCCATCTGCTCTTCTTAAGCCTTTTGCTGATCTAACGATAACTGCCTTAACAACTTCACCTTTTTTAACAACTCCACCTGGTGTTGCACTTTTTACGCTGGCAACTATTATGTCACTGATGTTTCCCCATTTCCTCTTAGAACCACCTAATACTCTAATACACATGATTTCTTTTGCACCAGAATTATCTGCAACCTTTAATTTTGACTGCTGTTGTATCATATCAAATACCCTCCTTTCAGTCGTAGAACTGAGATATTATTTAGCTTTTTCAACTATTCCAGTAACTCTCCATCTTTTATCTTTAGATAATGGTCTAGTTTCCATAATTGAAACTTTATCATTAATTTTAGCTTCATTATTTTCATCATGAGCCTTAAATTTTGTTGTTTTATTAATTATCTTTCCGTATAACGGGTGACGAACTTTTGTTTCGATTGCAACAACTATTGTCTTATCCATTTTATCAGAAACTACTTTACCTGTTCTTGTTTTCCTGTTATTTCTTTCCACAAGAGCAACCTCCTTTCAGTTTTACTGTTCAAACGCCTTTATTTCTTCTTGCCTAAGGATGGTCTTAATTTGGGCTATAGATTTTTTTACTTGTTTAATTCTCATAGGGTTTTCTAATTGCCCTGTAGCTAACTGAAATCTAAGGTTAAATAATTCCGCCTTTAAATCAGACATTTTCACTAGCAAATCTTGAGGATTACTTTGTCTCAATTCATTTAATTCATTAGCCTTCAACGACTTCACCACCCATTTCCTCAAAATCTTTTCTAGATACAAACTTAGTTTTTATTGGAAGTTTGTGTGAAGCAAGTCTCATTGCCTCTCTAGCTGCTTCTTCTGTTACTCCTGCAATCTCGAATAAGACTCTACCTGGTTTAACAACTGCTACCCAATATTCTACTGATCCTTTACCGGAACCCATACGAGTTTCAGCTGGTTTTTCAGTTACTGGCTTATCAGGGAAAATTTTTATCCAAACCTTTCCGCCTCTTTTTACTTCTCTATTGATAGCAACTCTGGCAGCTTCAATTTGATTACTCTTAACCCAGCCACATTCCATAGCTTGTAATGCATAATCACCGTATGCAATAAAGTTTCCTCTTGTAGCTTTTCCTCTCATTCTACCGCGATGAACCTTACGATGTTTAGTTCTCTTAGGCATTAACATGTCTCATTCCTCCTTCCTTACACTTCTACGCTTTTACTTCTTCCTTAACGGTTTTCTTTGTAGGAAGAACTTCACCTCTATATACCCAAACTTTAACGCCAATTTTACCATATACTGTATCTGCTTCTGCAAATCCATAATCAATATCGGCTCTCAATGTTTGACACGGTATTGTACCTTCATGATAATGTTCAGTTCTAGCTATTTCTGCTCCGCCAAGTCTTCCTGCACAAGCAATTTTGACTCCCTTTATATTAGATCTCATAGCTCTTTGAATTGTTTGCTTCATTGCTCTTCTAAAAGAAATTCTCTTTTCTAATTGAGAAGCAACGTTTTCTGACATTAATTGAGCATTGTTTTCAGCTTGTTTAACTTCTACTATGTTAATTAAAACATTCTTATCAGCTATGATTTTTTTCATATCAAGCTTTATAGTTTCAATTCCAGAGCCGCCTCTACCAATTACCATTCCTGGTTTAGCTGTGTGTATGTTGATTTTAACTCTTTTAGCTGCTCTTTCGATTTCAATTTTAGAAATCCCAGCTGTGTAAAGTTTACTCTTTAAGAATTTTCTAATCTTAAAATCTTCAACAAGATTGTCTGAAAAATTCTTTTTATCTGCATACCACTTAGAACTCCAGTCTTTTATTACACCAACTCTAAAACCGTGTGGATGTATTTTTTGTCCCATGCTATACCCCTCCTTTTTATATTCTCTCTGTAACTATTATAGTTATATGACTAGATCTTTTTCTTATTCTATAAGCTCTTCCTTGTGCACGCGGTCTAAATCTCTTAAGTGTTGGACCTTGGCATGCATAAGTTTTTGCAACATATAATCTATTAATATCTAAGTTTAAATTGTTTTCTGCATTTGCTACAGCTGATTTAAGTACTTTTGTTACTATGTCAGCTGCATTTTTTGGAGTGTATTGTAATATAGCAAAAGCTTCATTTACATTTTTTCCTCTTATTAAATCAAGAACAATCCCGATTTTCATTGAGGACGTTCTCACATATTTAGCTATAGCTTTAGCCTCCATGATTGTTTCCTCCTTCACACTATCTTACTCTGCTTGTTTTTTCTCTATCAAGATGTCCTTTAAATGTTCTAGTTAACGCAAATTCTCCTAATTTATGTCCTACCATATCTTCTAAAACATAAACTGGCACATGTTTTCTTCCATCATGTACTGCGATAGTATGCCCTATCATTTGCGGAAAAATAGTTGAACTTCTTGACCAAGTCTTTATTACTTTTTTCTCGCCATTTTTGTTCATTTCATTTATTCTGTTTAACAGAACTTCTTGCACATAAGGTCCTTTTTTTACTGATCTACTCACTTTTGTGGCCTCCCTTCATACACAATAACCATAGTTTCGAAGAGAATTAAATTCTCCTCAAGCTATTTTCTATTTTTTCCTTTGACAATAAATTTGTCAGAGTATTTCTTAGTTTTTCTAGTTTTATATCCTAAAGCTGGTTTACCCCAAGGAGTCATCGGACTAGCGTGACCAACTGGTGCTTTACCTTCTCCACCACCATGTGGATGATCGTTCGGATTCATTACTGATCCTCTGACTGTAGGTCTAAATCCTAAGTGTCTTTTTCTTCCTGCTTTACCTATGTTAACAATATCATGAGTTAAATTAGAAACTGTTCCTATAGTAGCTCTACAGTTTACTCTAATATATCGCACTTCACCACTTGGAAGTCTTACTTGAGCATATTCTCCTTCTTTAGCCATAAGCTGAGCTGAAGAACCTGCTGATCTTACAAGTTGAGCGCCTTTACCTACCTGTAGTTCTATATTATGAATAGTAGAACCTAATGGTATATTAATTATTGGAAGTGTGTTTCCAACCTTTATATCAGCCTTTTCACCTGATTCAATTACATCTCCAACTTTTAATCCAACTGGAGCAATTATATATTTTTTTTCACCATCAGAATATACAACAAGAGCTATGTAAGCAGATCTATTTGGATCATACTCAATTGTAGAAACTTTTGCTGGAATACCATCTTTAGTTCTCTTAAAATCTATTATTCTGTAACTTTGTTTTGCTCCACCACCTCGGTGACGAACAGTTATTTTACCTTGATTATTTCTACCACCTGATCTTTTTGTACTTACAAGAAGTGATTTTAATGGCTTATCTACTGTTATTTCTTCAAAATCAGACATAGTCATATTTCTTCTTGAAGGTGTGGTGGGTCTAAATTTCTTAATCGCCATGTGATTTCCCTCCTTCTTTTCGCTTATCTGGCCTCTGCCAATACCTGCTTAATAATTACATACCATCAAAGAACTCAATTGTTTTGCTTTCTGTTGTTAATGTAACAATAGCTTTTTTGAAGTCTGCTCTTTTTCCAATGTGAACCCCAACTCTTTTAGTTTTACCCATATTCTTTAGTGTTCTTACATTCTCAACTTTAACTCCAAATACATCTTCTACTGCTTTTTTAACTTGAGTTTTATTTGCATGAATATCAACTATAAAGGTGTATTTTTTATCAGCCATTACAGCCATACTTTTTTCAGTGATTATCGGTTTTCTTATAATATCATGGCTAGTTAGCTTCATTATATATACACCTCCTCAATTTTAGATACAGCATCCTTTGTAACTATGAACTTTTCATACTTAAGTATGTCATAAACATTCAAATTATTTACTGG
The DNA here is from genome assembly GCA_002403785.1 of Clostridium sp. UBA4746. Classification (GTDB taxonomy): domain Bacteria; phylum Bacillota; class Clostridia; order Clostridiales; family Clostridiaceae; genus Clostridium_AD. The sequence continues at coordinate 2,034 of DHIM01000176.1, read as the reverse complement.
GGTTACTTGAACACCAGGTATGTTTCTTGCTGATTTATAAATATTTTCATCTGACTTTTCAACAACAATTAAAGTTTTCTTAGCATCAAATGCTTTTAAAACCTCTAACATTGTTTTAGTTTTTGGTAAGTCAAATTCTAAGCTATCTACAACTATCATTTCATTTGAAGCTACTTTAGCTGATAAAGCTGATTTAAAAGCAACTCTTCTCATTGTCTTTGGTACTGACATACGATAATCTCTTGGCTTTGGAGCAAATACTATACCACCATGTATCCATTGTGGTGCTCTTATAGAACCTTGTCTTGCTCTACCAGTTCCTTTTTGTCTCCAAGGCTTGATTCCACCGCCTCGAACTTCAGCTCTAGTTTTAGCTGATTGAGTTCCTTGTCTTTTATTTGCTAGTTGTGCTACTACAACTTGGTGCATAGCATTTGTATTTATTTCAACTCCAAATATATTTTCATTTAATTCAATGTCTCCAACTTTTTCTGCTTTTTTATTAAACAAATCTAATGTAAGCATTCTGCATCCTCCTTTCTTTTAAAATTACGCTTTAACTGCGTTTCTTATTACAACTGTGCCTTTGTTTGGTCCTGGAATACCACCTTTAATTAATATAATGTTCTTTTCAGACATTACTTTAACTACTACAAGGTTCATCACTGTTGTACTAACATTACCCATATGACCTGGCATACGTTTGTTTTTAAATGTTTTTGATGGATCGGAAGATGCTCCCATTGATCCAACTGCTCTGTGGAACTTAGAACCATGACTCATTGGACCTGTATGCTGATTCCATCTCTTAATACAACCTTGGAATCCCTTACCTTTAGATATTCCTGATACGTCGATCTTATCTCCAGCAGCAAATAAATCTGCCTTAAATTCTTGACCTACTTCATAAGCACTTATATCTTCCATTCTAAATTCTTTTACGAATCTTTTTAAAGATGTTCCTGCCTTAGCAAACTGTCCCTTCATTGGTTTGTTAACTAACTTTTCTCTTATTTCACCAAAACCAACTTTAATTGCATTATAACCATCATTTTCGATAGTTTTCTTTTGAATAACAACGCATGGACCTGCTTCGACAACTGTTACTGGAACGACTCTTCTATTTTCATCAAATATTTGAGTCATACCAAGTTTTTTACCCATTATTCCCTTTTTCATGAAAATACACCTCCTACTTATTAGCGGACCACAATAGTGATCATAATAGTTAGTAATAGTAATCTATTACTTGCGCATAGTGAATTACACTTATACGCTTCATCGCACTCTATGTACGCCTATAGTTTTATTTCGATATCAACACCAGCTGGCAAGTCTAATCTCATTAATGCATCAACAGTTTTAGGTGATGGACTAATGATATCTATTAGTCTCTTATGAGTCCTTATTTCAAATTGCTCTCTTGAATCCTTGTATTTGTGTGGAGCTCTTAATACTGTAATTACATCTTTTTCTGTAGGTAGTGGTACTGGACCAGCTACTTTAGCTCCTGTGCTTTTAGCAGTTTGAACAATTTTCTCAGCTGATTGATCTAATATATTGTGATCAAAAGCCTTTAATCTGATTCTAATTTTTTGTTTTATCATTATTATTTCCTCCTTTTCATCGCACGCTTTACTTCTTACGTACAACAGCGGATGTTCTGTAAACTGTTCCGGGTGTTGCATGCAATAAATGTATGGAACAAACTCACGAACCCCGTCGCCCGATTCAAGATCAGGACATGCTCGGTGAAGAATAACCCGGAAGTCCGGCAACCTCTTCCCTCATCGCTGTTACCACAATACAACCTCTAAAGTATACAACATTTCTTTTGCTTTGACAAGTATTTTTTTTATTTTATTTTAATATTTTTATATATATGACCTTTATACATACTTATGAATAAGTTTTAGAGTACACAAAAGGAGAAGAGCGTCCTCTTCTCCTTAATAATAAAAGCTTTTATTATAATTGAAATTACCAATTGGTATTTATAAATTATTATTTAATTATTGAAGTAACAACTCCTGA
>DHIM01000307.1:366-3002 GCA_002403785.1 Clostridium sp. UBA4746 | reverse complement strand
ATAATACCTAAACCAATTATTATAGCTTGTGGAAGATCCTTTACAGGATTATGCATTTCTTCAGCCATGTTCGTAATTCCAACCCAACCTTCATATGCAAACAGTACTCCAAGAACTGCCGCACCAAAGCCTGTTGCTGTACTTGTAGGTGAAGCCATTGGAGTAAAAGCATGTATCTTTCCCATAGCTGAACCTGCAACAATTATAAAACCAATTGGTATTAATTTTGTAACTGTAGCAACACTGGCAAATCTTGTACCAAACTTAGTAGAAATAAGATTTATTATAGTAAGTAATATTAACAAAACTACTGCCAAAAGTTTTTGTCCTGTAGGACTAATATCCATGAATGATGTACATTGAGTTGCAAAGACTACTGCAAGTGCAGAATCCATTCCAGGGTAATATATCAATACTTGTACCCATCCAAGTAGAAATCCATATTTTTCTCCATATATTTCTTTCAAATAAATTATAAGTCCTCCTGTTTTAGGAATAGCTGAACCTAATTCCGCTATACTTAAAGCTCCAGCAATTGTAATAACACCTCCAACTATCCATGCCAAAATTCCTAGGCCTGGTGCACCTGCATTGTGAAATACTGCGGAAGGTTTGAAAAATACACCACTTCCAATTACTATTCCAACCGTTAGTAAAATAGCTTCAAATAATTTAATATTTCTTTTAAGGCTTGGACCACTCGTTTTTATTTGCTGCATAATGTTTCTCCCCCTTTTATAAGTTTAATTTCAAGTCTTTGCATACATTGGATTTTATGCAGTTTCAACAGCTGCTGAAGAAGTTAATAACCCTCAAAGGGAATTAGCTGCCGCGATACCAGTAAGTACGAATAATACCCGTTCCAATTATGGCACCAATTCCAAGCATTGTGAGTTCAAAAGCGCCAAGCACCTTTTTTAATACTTGTCCATTTGCATATTATAGTTATAAACTAATACTACTTAAATAAATAAAATACAATGTCATCATTCATTATATTGAATATTCAAAATATTGAAAAGTAGGAAAAATTAGCACTTTAAGCTAACTGAAATGATGAAAGCTTGAATACTATAATTTCCTCCCGTTTTTTAAGTTTTACAATAATATTTTATAATTTGCAAAGTGGCCTTTTTATAGAGTGTTTTCACTAATTGGCATACGGCAACCATTCGTGGTGCATCCCGACAGGGCGATGCCTTATTTAATAGCCTCAAAGTAATAATATAACTACATAATTACTAAAGTTCATATATTATTTAATGAGGTCATGAAAGTTAGATACACTCACTTTATTTTAACAAATATGTCATAGGAGTATATCTAATACCATTCATAGTAAGCTCTTTATCTTTATCAAAAAAGCAAAGATGATGATAAATTGATATTGCATATGGAGATGAATTTAATGTAATATTGCTAATATTATTTAGCCTGTTGCATTTCTCTTCAACTAATTTCCATAAATTCTATATAAAAAATTAAAATATGTATTGTTACTAGTACAATTAAACCCATAAAACATTATAAACGTTATTTTTAATGTTTTATCTATTTCTGAAAATAATTTCTCAGGGGTTACTTTTGTGTAATTTCAAACAAATACAAAAGCATTACAAAAACATTACAAAAATGTTGGGAGTGGAAATAATGACTAAGAAAGGATTTAATTATTTAAACAGGTAATTATTTTAGACCATACTTTTATATTAGCTAATAACCTGTATTATTTGGATTTTATAAAAGTTCGTGTTTTCCCCAAAACACGAACTATGGCTATATTACTAGGTTTGGGAAAGTGACCCTTACCCAATAAACTAGACACTCTAAACTCGTATTATCTCTTGTTTTCGTAGAATAACTTAACATTTCATTTTATGCTACTTTAGATTTCCGATTAGCTTTATTATAATAATCTTCAGGTGTCACATATCCATTTGAGGCGTGGATTTGCTGACGATTATAAAATACCTCAACATATTCAAACACGGCTGCACGGGCTTCTTCACGAGTTCTAAAGTGGGTACCATAGAGCCATTCACATTTTAATTTACCCCAGAAAGATTCCATTGGTGCATTATCCCAACAGTTACCTTTTCGGGACATGCTACAAATAAAACCATACTTTTTTATCAAATTTTGGTAGTCGTAAGAACAGTACTGTGAACCTCTATCCGAGTGTAGAATGACGTTTGAAGGCTTGCCAGCACGTAGATATGCCGAATTCAACGCATCAATAACTAATTCCTTTGTCATTCGTTCACTCATAGACAATCCAACAATTTTTTGTCCACATAAATCCAATATTCCAGCAATATAGAGCCATCCTTCATCTGTCCACAGGTAGGTTATATCACTTACCATTTTTTCATTAGGTTTTTCCGCAGAAAAGTCACGGTTAAGGATATTTTCTGCAACTGGAAGCTTATGATTAGAATTTGTAGTTGCTATAAATTTCTTTGAAACCTTTGATTTTATGCCATTTTCACGCATGATATGTTCTACTCTTTTATGATTAATAGGGTATTTGCTTTTGGCATTCAATTTTCGTATAATTTTTGTTGAACCGTAAACTTTTTTACTCTTCAAATGGATATCTCTAATTTGCTTTAATAGAAGACTATTTGCTTTTGATC
>DHIM01000307.1:0-141 GCA_002403785.1 Clostridium sp. UBA4746 | reverse complement strand
TCCCATGCATAGTAGCTGCTCCTAGAAACGGATAGAACCATGCATAGCTTCGCTATATGGTAGTTCATGCGATTAGCCTTGATAAATAGAAATCTCTTTATTTGAGGTTTCTCGCGAAGTAGGCAGCCGCTTTTTTTAATA
>DHIM01000328.1 GCA_002403785.1 Clostridium sp. UBA4746 | reverse complement strand
ACGACTTCTACTATTCTACTAGGTATTTCATGTTTTGTCAACATTTTTTTAATATTTAAATATTACCTAAGCAAACTTTACCTTTATCGTTACTCATTCGTAGCGACAAGAAATATTCTATCATGTATGCATAAACATCATTGATACTAATTCATCAAATACAGCGATTATACTTAGTATCCTGCCGATTGCTACAAAATTCTAATTTTATTTCACACTGACACACTAGGATTAGTATACACTATCTTTATTAATACATAACAAAATTCCATTATAATTAATGTTCTAACAATCTAAAAAGGTGTGTATTAGTAATATTTAAATCAAACTTTTGATTCATATTATTTTGTCGGTTATATTTTTTAGCAATATCCTGATAACCTTCAATTATTATAAACCAATGATTTCTCACCGGCTTATAATAAAGTTATACTTATCATTCAGATTTGTTTTAATAATATACTAATCCATTACATCTCATCTAAAAAAACTTCCACCATGTTTCTTCTACACTCAAAACCTAATGCTTTTAATGAAGCTTGTAATGCTAATAACGTATAAACCATTTTACTTTTCTTAGCATTTTCACCCATATGTCCTATTCTTATTACTTTTCCTTTAAGATATCCAAATGAACCTGCTATAAATACATCAAATTCGTCAACCATATGTTTTAATAGTTCTTTATCGTTTATACCCTCAGGTATTTCTATAACTGTTACAGTATTAGAATATCCATCTTTAGTGTATAAGTTAAGACCTGCTTCAATTATGGCTTTCCTTGTAGCTTTCGCAATAGAGTTATGTCTTTGAATTATTTCCTTATCTTCTAGTATATTATCAAAAGCCTGTCTTAATCCAATAATATCACTTATTGGTGGTGTATATGGAAACCATTGATTTTTATAATAATCTTTCCATACAAGTAAATTGCAATAATAAGATGCTATAGGCTTTTTTCTATGTTGCATTACTTTAAATGCATTATTACTTATACTTAAAAAAGTGAGACCTGCTGGAGCCGAAACACACTTCTGCGAGGCACCTAATGCTATATCTATTTGCCAATCATCCACCCGTATATTTTCTCCACCCATACCTGCTACACTATCCACTACCGTTAATATACCCTTTTGCTTTAGTAGCTGGCAGATTTTTTTAATATCATTTAAAACGCCTGAAGGGGTATCACAATGGACTACCGTCGCATATTTAAAGTCATGATCCTTCTCAAGAAACTTTTCTAATTCTATTGTATCTATCCTCCGTTTTCTATCCCCCTTAAAAACAACTACTTCTCCACCATACATCTTAACAAAATCCGCAAATCCTTCTCCAAATATTCCATTATCAATTACTAAAACCCTATCATCAACTTCAGTAAGAGATGCGCAAGCAGCCTCAAGACCTAAAATTCCTTCACCACTTAATATTCTAACTTCATTATTGGTATTTAAAAACCTACCTATTTTCTCACAAGTCTCTTTGTAAAATTCATAAAACTGTACATCTAAATCTGGATTAGTAGTAGCTAGAGCCCTAGCCATCCTGACATTTTCTCTTACCTCTGTGGGTCCTGGCGTCATTATTTGAGACACTTTCATAAGTTTCACTTCCTTAAATTATAGTTTAATTATTATATTAAAAATTATATCACTTTTAAAAGATTTTAAATAATATATTTAATTATCAATTTTGTAAAAATACTAAAACTGTTATTGAAGAATTAGATATCACTATTAAATGATACCTCAATTTCTATGCACTGGAAAATTTAGGTATATCACCTTATAATACAAGCTTTTCGCAATGAGGAGTTACATACAAAATTATATATTTTTTATTAATGATAGCAGTAAACTCACAAAGTAAGTTATACTTGAAAAAATTATTGATACTATAAGAAACCCTATTAATACAATATTGTACTTTAGTATACTCTCAGCCATAACAAACTTTGAAGCTCCAAAGACATTCAGAACTAATATTATGAAGAATATAATAAATAGTCCCTTTGATGCCCCTTTAATGTCCGCAATACTTAAAGATATATGAGTTGAAATACAAATGGCTAAAAATAAAAACAATATAAAATATGGATTGGTAAAATTTTTTGTCGAAAAAATTATTTTTATTAAGTCAAAATAAGAGTTCATTACTCCGTTTATTGCAACATGGCTTATTTTAGTTATGTGTAAGTTATTTATAGATATAGTTAAAAATTCGTTATATGTTTTAGGAATTATGGTGTACATTAAAGCAATTATAGCAGAAATCCCTCCGAATATAGGTGCAATGCCTATAAAAAAGTTGCCAGCTTGTTGATATACACTATTAGGATTATAAGCATGATTTACATACCCAAGTACGCCACTTTCATCCCTCTTCTGTATTAATACCAATTTTGTTATTTTATGCCTAAAAAGAACACATAAAATAGCATGAGACATTTCATGTATAGGCACTCCAATAATGGCAGTTATTGCCACAGCATTCCACCCAAAGCTCTTTTGAAAATTTTCTATTGAATGTTTCCTTAAAAACCCAAGAATAAATCCTACAAAAATTATCATTCCTGTCATGTATATAGTATCTAGGCATGTTTTTATTATTAAACTTATTAAGATGTTCATTTAATTATCCCTCCACATTTTGATTAGTTTCTATTCTCAATCGCGATAACAAATAACTTTAGTTAAAAACCATCTTATCATATTATAAATTGAATTACTAAAAAGGAGGCAATTAAAATAAACTATAATTAACAAAAGAACAAGCCTTATCCTTAAGGCTTGTTCTTTTGTTTAAGTGAACCTATATATTCATGTTTATTATTAATTAAATTAGGTATTTCATCTTCAAAATACTTACCTATTTTAACTACTTCTCCCATAATAAGAGCTGTATATTCTTTATTTAAAAACCAGTTATCTTTTGTTACCCCTGTCTTATCTGTAACTGTGGATACATAGAAATCTACACCTCGTGGAAATGCTAATTGATATGTTAGTAATGCTCTTCTTGAATGATATGATTTACAAACCAGAATGACTTTTTCTATATCTATGTTGTTTTTCTTTAGAACTTTCCAAGATAATCGTGCGTTCTCAAATGTATTCCTTGCCTTTCTTTCTTTTAATATTGCTTCCTCTGGTACTCCTAATTTAATACCTATCCTCTTTAGATATTCCCATTCAGTGGCATATTTATCTATTCTTGGGTTAACACCTCCTGTAGGCAATATATATGGTGCAAAACCCTTGTGATATAATTCTGCAGCCAATTCCATAAGCTGTGGTTGATTACACCCTGGCACTAAGATCACATCGGCCTTTTGTACATATGTATCTACAAATATTAACTCGCTTATACAATCAAACGGATAATTCAGACCTCATCATCTCCCCACTCCTTTTAAATACAATATGATAAAACGCAGAAATTTTTAATAATCTATGTTTACTATATTACACTAAACATTATGTAATTCCTTTTAATACACTGCTCTAAGTCAAAATAGAATTCTAAATGTAATTTTTGTAACACATTTATTCAAACCTCTTTATCTAGTATTTCTAGGTTGTAATTGAAATAAACATAATAAAAAGATAAAGGAATGCGATTGATTATTTCGCATTTTCTTCATCTTTTAGTAATCGCTTTATCCTTTTATGTACAAATATAACAAAATGTACTTTTAGCTTTATTGCAAACTAACTAACTGACTAACTAATATTTTCAATTAGTCAACTTTCATACTGTTCTATTATTAACTTGTCCAACCGTTCACTAATTTCAACCACATTTTCATTACACAAGCATGTACCATTATTAATTGATTTATAAAGTTCTTCCTTTACCTCTTCTAACTCATCCCTAATCATGATCACTGATCCACCTTTTTTCATAACATATACAATAATTAAGTCCATTTCTTTCTTTCTTTCACTTTATATTATATGCGAACTTAAGTTCTTATTCAAGTATATTCCTTAGTAATAATCCTAATGTATTTTATATATAATAATATAGCTTTTGGGCTGAAATATTCTTTTTAATGATGTCTAGAATAAAATTATGATTAAAATAGATATAAAATAAGAATTGTCCACACTAAAACTAAATTTTTTGGTTCTAGTGTTGATAACTTTGTTTATAACTTAATTTGTGTGTCCAGGACTTTATTTTGATTGTAAAAATGTTATTTGTTGGGGACAATTGCATTCCTATCACCCCACGGTTTCGTACTCAATTATCTTTTTCTGCATTATGCTTCATATATAATTTGAAAATATCAGATAAAACCCATGGATAAGTGTGTGATAAAACTAATAAAAAATAACATAGTTGTCCACAACGAACGCGAACTGCTTGACTCTAATGTGGATAACCGTGTTCATATTTTACTCTAATTTCTCTTTCTTTTATTCACCATTAACCCTATCTTTCTCCCTTTGAAATAATTTTTGTAACACATTATAAGATCATTAACACTCCTTCTTTATAATCCATATTTTTAGAAAATAAAAATAGCACTAATTAAAGTGCTATTTCAATATTTTCAATAGATTTTCTTTTGTTCTAAGATAGTTTACTGGATTAATGTATTTTTTTTCAATAACCTCTATCGTTATAGGACAACCGTAATCATACTTAAAATATAATCTTATTATATCATTTAGTAACACCAAGTCTTCCCCTTCAATAAATCCTGTTCCATGGTTATTTTCACCATACCCATTTCCCCCTATATTAGCTAAATGGATTAATTTTATATTTTTTTTATTCCATTCAAAGAATTGTTCAAGTGTTACGTGTATTTTACAATATTGTAGTAACTTGATAGTGGTTAATGCGTGACAAGTATCCAAAACTGTTCCAATTCTATTTTTAAATCCATATTTATCTATGAAGTAACTAACATACAAACAGTTATCGTTCAAGAACCCCCCTCTTCCATAAAACCCTGTACGATTGTTAACTATAGGTATTATATTTTCTATAGCTATAGAAATATTCTGATATCTGTTGAGAGTAGATAACAATGTATCATCAATAAGTTTTATATTATTCAAATTGTTTATATCTTCTTTAAAATTCATTGCACAATGGACAATGACAAGTATATTCTTCTTCAATTTACTACCTAACATATTTGATAGTTCACAGGTTTTTAAAAAAATATTTTTTATTCTCTTATCATAAAAATGACCAATTTCTACAGCTTCACCATCTACTAATGGAGTATGTATTATATCTATATTTAATTCTGAACTAATTATTGTATTAATATATTCAATCAGAGATATTTCTTC
>DHIM01000220.1:1368-7386 GCA_002403785.1 Clostridium sp. UBA4746 | reverse complement strand
GTCTATTATTATAATCATATTTTACCCTTTTATCACTTGTACAAGATTACTAAAATGACTCCTACTAAATCCAGAAGTTTCTCTCTTACTTAAATTACCTCAAAGTTCTAAATTTTTCTATTCACTTACTAATATAATTAATGTAATTTTTAACAACAGAAATATCACCTTTTTCTTTTAGTATATTCACCCTCGGTTTATTTTTATCATCACCTGAAATGTTCACAACAATACTTTTATCAGTATCATTTGTAATTTTAATATTTGCTCCTGATAAATCTGAACTTGTGCCTCTTTTTTGTGAAACTATATCTAAAATTATATTTCCTCCATTAGGTACAAATTCAATAGAATTATTAAAATTTTTAGGATATGATTCTATACTTGTTTTATATTTATAAAAATACTTAGATCCAACTTTTGTAAAATAAAACTCTACTAACTCTATTCCTGCATTGTTAGCATAAATATATGATTTCATTGACTCTTCTTTTGCATATTTAATTATTATAGTGTGCAAATTATTAGATGTTTTAGGTTTTGCATACAAATTAAAGTCACTTTTAACTTCAGTTTTTGCCATCTTACTTGCACTTTTTGTTACCGTGTTTACACTTGTTGAGACCGTGTTTGCAACTTTATCTATTACTACTGCACTGTTAACCTGTATTGAAGAAGATGACCCAACAAAAGGATTTCCACTGCCGCTAGGTGCTTTATAATCCCACTTAAAATCATCACTATTATTAAGTTTGGGAACACCATAAAAATCTAATATAAGAGTTCCTGTTAGATTACTGCCCTGAGCTCCAGTTAGGTTTATATTATTAATAACTATCTTTTTATTATAATTTTCTACTTGCCCAATAAAACTTATAAGTTCATCATACGTACCCTTAAAATCAAGTGTAACTTCCATTTTATATGCACCACTAATCTTTGAGTTATTAGTGATCGAAGTAGTATTACTGGCATTTGTGTTTACACTAGTAGAATCCTTTATAGGGGTACCATTAAAGTCACTTACTAACTTGTCTAATTTATTGGTAGCATTTGTACTATTCACTGCATTATTTGCAGCTTTGCTCGTATCTACGGTCGTTGTGTTCTCACTACTTACTTCTGAGAAGCCTAACACATCTGCTTGAATATTACTGTCTTTAATCATTTTATCTAAAATAACTATGATTTCTTCCTGTTTAATTGATGGAAACAGCATATTTGTTTTACTAAGAATTTTAGAATTTAAAATTTTATTTTGTTCATTTGTTTTATCCTTTGATGCAATCTTTGCTTTAACTTGCTCCCATTTTTGAGAGTATGTATCTCTACTGGCTTTTAATTCAGTTATCTGTTGATTTTGTTTTATGTAAACAAATTTATAAAAACAATATCCTAATAAAACTAATAATAAAGCTCCTATTAACGTTTGTTCCCTTTTAGTTACTTTCATAATTATCAACTTCCTTTAAAATACAACTCACACTAAAAGTTAAGTTTTTATTTTCTGTAGATGATGAATTTATGCTAACAATATGCACTTCTTTTATAATATCTAAATTTTTTAAATTGCGCTCAAATACTGCTATAGTTTCTCTATCTTTTGCTTCAGCTTGAAGTTGCACTCCACTTGCATTCAAAGTCATCACTTTAAAATACAAACCTTTAGGAACGCAGGAATTTATTTTATTTATTGCTTTGCTACCTACAAAATCATTATTATTTAGACCATCACTAACATTTGATACTATTCCATAATACTTATTCATTATAACTAACTTTTTTTGTTCATTATCTATTTGTTTTAACTCGACAATATTTTTTTTTGAATTTAAGTTTTGCTGTACATCCTTTATTTCAGAATTCAGCCCCCTTAAAGTAAAATAATTAAAGGCATAAGCAAAAAAAATGAATAAGACTAAACCTATAGATAAAATACTAGCATAAAAATATTCTTTTTTAAAATCTTTTCTACCTCCTGTATAAGGATCAAAAAAGTTAAAATCATTCATAAGTTTCACCTACCTTAGTCTTATTATCGCTCCAATAGCGTTTAAATATATGCTTAATTTTACATCTATTTTAGAACAGTTTACATTACTTAAGCTCTGTATTTGGGTAACAGGTAAGTTCATTGCGTCTTTTATAAATGTTTCTATACCTTTAAGACTTGAACTTCCTCCATAAATATATATTTTGTCTATTTTATTCCCTTGTTCTTTACTTTTATAATAATTAAGCAATTTTTCTATTTCTTGAATCCAATTTCTTACTTGTGCTTTTGCAATATCGTTTACTATTGAACCCTGCATATCACTTAAAGATTCCCTCTCTAAATTACAACCTTTAAGCTTTTGATCCTCTGCTGCTGCTTCTGAAATAGATAATTCCTTTGCAATATCTATATCTATAAAAGCGCCACCATAATTAATAATTCTAGTAAACTGCACATTTCCATCTGAAATTATATTTACATTTGTAAAATCATATCCTAAATCTATAACTGCAACAGTATCTTCTAAACTGTAATTTTCATCATTAACTTTTAAATTTTCAATAAATAACTTATTAATACTATTAGAACTTATATCTAATGCTACTGCATTACCCTTTAATTGTTTTATTAAATTATAATATCCCTCTGCCATAATTTTAGGATACACCACTACTGTAACCTTAACTTGTTTTATACCATCGTCTTCAAACTCTTCTAATACTGTGTACTGCAATATATAATCATCAAACACAATTGGTAAATATCTTTCCATCTGGAACTTAATTATAGCATCCATGTCTTCCTTTTTAGCTATGGGAATATCAATGTCTCTAGTAATAACTGATGTACTTTTTGTAGTGATTATAATATTTCTACATTTTATATTTTCAGCTTGTAACACATCCAAAATTTCACTTTTGAACTTTGTTATATCTAAAATATTTCCATCATTATAACATCCTACTGGAGTAATTATGGTAATGGCTTTTTCTATAATAACATTTTTTTTGCTTTGGCTTCCTAGAACTATTTTCGTGTTTTTTGAACCTATGTCTAGGGATAAGACTTTTGAGTTGAACATAAGTGGTCACCTCTTTTTAAGTTTATTTAGATGAAATTTTAATAAGAACTTCCAATTCTTGTTACTTCCCATGATGTTATGTCAATAACTAGAAGTTCTTATTTGCTACTCTTTGTTTAATATAATATTTTCATTGACAGTTTGTTCATAACCCCATTTGCCTTGCGAATACCCTAAGGTCCTGATCTTTCTCTTTTAAGGTTGAGTAACTACTACTCCACCATTAGCATCGATTGTTGCCATAAAAACATTTCCATTTTGTGGTAAAGGAAGTGCAGTTCCTAAATATTTTTGCATTACTGTTAATGTATTGGCACTTGAAGTAGTAATACCAGTAACAGTTACTGTAGATGCAGTTGCTATAGTAATCGTACCTGCACCTGTTATCTCACCATTCGCTACAGCTGTCATAACAGAAGTCGTAATAGTTTTCTTAGTTGCTGTATCAGCCCCCGTTTTTGATGTTCCAACAAAACCACTTAATCTAGGAATAGCTATCACTGCAAGAATGCCTAATATTGCAACAACAACAATAAGTTCAATTAGAGTAAACCCTTTCCTCTTCTTTTTCTTAATTACATCAATTTCCATTAAATTCATTTCCATTAATAATTCCCCCTTGAAAATTAATATTTTAAATATATAATAATGACTTGACTACAAAATTTTCTTATTACTAATGTTTATAATTTTGTGCTTTTATTTTGTAGTTTTATCATATTAATCAACCTATTATTGAACAGTCTTAGACATATCAAATATCGGCATCATCATTGCAATTACTATAAATCCTATAACAACCCCCATTACGATTATCATAAGTGGCTCTATCATTGTAGTCATTTTTTTTAGTGATGTCTCTAATTCTTCATCATAAAAATTTGCAGTCTTGTCCAATATATCGTCTAGTGAACCAGATTCTTCACCTATTTTTATCATAGAGTGCAACATTATTGGAAATATTGATTCTTCTCCAATTGCTTCACCTAAAGATACACCTTTTAGTACTTTTTCTTTAATTACTTCTAAGCTTTTTTCTGCTACTTTATTTCCAACTACCTTTTGTACTACTTCTAGACATTGCACCAAAGATACACCGCTAGCAAGTACTGTAGATAAGGTTCTAGTAAATCTAGATACTATTACTTTTTCTGTTGTATCTTTAATTATTGGTAATTTAAATTTTAATCTATCTAGTGATAATCTACCCACTGGAGTTTTAGCATAATACTTCATGCCATAAACCCCTCCACCTATAACTACAAGTAAAATATACCATTTAGTTTGTATAAATTTGCTTAACCCCATAACTATCCTCGTGGGTGCTGGTAACGGTACCCCTGAGCTTGTAAACATTCCTGTGAATGTAGGCATTATAAAAGTTAAAAGGAAAATTACCACTACCACTGATAACCCTGCTAGCACCGTTGGATAAACCATAGCACTTTTAAGTTGGTTGTTTATTTTATTTTCTTTTTCAAAATGGGAGGCCATCCTGCTCATAATTATATCTAGATTACCACTGACTTCCCCAGTGTTAATCATATTTATAAGTAATTCAGGATACACATCTTTATGCTTTCCAATCGCTTCTGAAAGAGAGACCCCCTTTTGCACATCTTCATATATTTCATTTAAGCTTTTTTTCATTATTTTATTTTCTGTTTCTTTTTTTAAAACATTTAATGCATTAGAAATGTTAGCACCTGCGTTTATCATGGTGTGAAACTGCCTACAGAAAATGTATAAGTCCTTTGTTTTAACCTTTGCAAAGGATTCAAATAAATCCTGATGCTCACGTTCTAATGATTCTTTAATTTCTATAGGATAGTAATTATTATCCTCTATCATGGCCAACACTTCATTTTTACTATTAGCCTTAAATGTTCCTTCTATTTTCTGACCCTTTTGGTTCATAACTCTATACTTAAATGTTGGCATTTATTCACCTCCCTTATTCTTTAGAAAATGCTATCTTAACCAGTTCCTCTACGGTTGTCACTCCCTTTAAAACTAAACCAGTACAAGATGTTTTTAGCGTTATCATTCCTTTTTCTATACTTAAATCTCTTATTTCATCTAAACTAGCATTACGCATGATGTACTCTCTGTGTTTACGAGTTACTTCTATTATTTCGTATACACCTATTCTTCCTGAGTATCCGCTGTTGCTACAGTGTCCGCAGCCCTTGCCTCTTTTAAGTAATAGTTCTCCTGTTGAATGAATACCTAGGATTTCTTTATCAAGATCAGTTGCTGCGTAAGTTTCACAACACATTGGACATATTTTTTTTACCAGTCTTTGCGAAATAATTGCTGCCACTGCACTAGCTACTAGGTATGATTGTATTCCCATATCTATGAGCCTTACAATTGCTGAGGGTGCATCGTTAGTGTGTATTGTACTTAGCACTATATGTCCTGTTATAGATGCTCTGGTAGCAATTTCTGCTGTTTCGTTGTCCCTTATCTCACCTATCATAACAACATCAGGGTCTTGTCTTAATATTGACCTTAAGCCTGATGCAAAAGTTAGCCCTGCTTTTGCATTTACGTTTACTTGGTTTATTCCATCAACTACATACTCTACAGGGTCTTCCACAGTTACTATATTCTTACTGTCATCATTAAGTTCACTTAATAAGGTATATAGCGTAGTTGATTTTCCACTACCTGTAGGTCCAGTAACTAGAATTATTCCGTATGGATTTTTTAGTATTCTTTGTACTTTTTCTAAATCCTCTTTATTCATGCCTAGTTTCTCTTTACCTACTAAGAAGTTTTCTCTATCAAGCACCCGGATAACAATCTTTTCACCATGAATTGTCGGCAAAGTTGATACCCTTAGATCTACCTTCTTATCATCTACAATTGTTAAAATTCTGCCATCCTGTGGAACTCTTTTTTCTGCAATATTCAATTCTGCAAGTATTTTTATACG
>DHIM01000220.1:0-1163 GCA_002403785.1 Clostridium sp. UBA4746 | reverse complement strand
GTACCATCTATTCTAAATCTTATTTTTATGTGTTTCTCAAAAGGTTCTATATGAATATCACTAGCTTTAAGCTTTATTGCGTCATTTATAATAGAATCAACAAGTCTCACCGCTGGAGCACTTTTTATATCATCTAATTGTGCTTTATCTTCTTCCTTACCTTCGTTTGTCCCTTGAGCTTTTGATAAATCCTCAGCAGCTTTCTTCGCATTTTGATTAGTATAATATTTATTAATTGTATTATTAATATCTTTTGTTGATGCAATATATACTGTAACATCAAAACCTGAAGAAATCTTAGCATCATCTATTGCAAATATGTTTAGTGGATCGGACATAGCAACCTTTAATTTATTGTTTTCCATACCAAAAGCAACTAAGTTATATTTTTTCGATATACTTTCTGGAATTAATTGAACAACTTTTTGATCAATTTCTACCATATCTAAATATACTCTTTTTGTATCTAATTGCTGCTCTAGAACCTCTAAAATATCTTCTTCGCTTAAAGTCCCATTATCAATAAGAAGTTGTCCTAGCCTTTTCCCACCGCTTTGCTGTTTTATAAGCACTTTCTCAAGTTGTTCCGGAGTTATCTTTTTTGATTCCACTAATAAATCTCCTAATCTTTTTTTTGCCTTACTTTGCATTGGCTATGCCCCTTTATTAACTGCACTATACATTGTTTCCTCTTATGTTTTTGAAATATTTATATGCAATACCTTCATTTAGAATATTTTAACCGTTTGCTCTAATTCAACTCTCATAATTCCTAACTGTATTTCAAGAACATCTATTATTTCATCTTCCGTCAAAATATTGTCTTCTATAAGTTGCTCTCCAAGTCTTTTCCCAGATGCTCTTTGTTTTTTCAAAACTGACTGCAATTGTTCCTCCGTTATTTTCTTGATTTGAACTAGAATATCTCCTGATTTCTGTTTATTTTGAGAGCTCATATTTCTCACTCATAAGCATGTTTTATCAATTACCAATTTTTTCATTACTACCTTCATTTTACATTATTTATTATTGCTATGCAATAACGTTTTTAATTTTTATGAATTTTTTTAAAGATAGCGAGGAGCTGGCTTACAGCCATTTTCAAGGGGGTTATAAATACTTTTATAGTATTCAACACAATAGTATAAATTAATACAAATTAT
>DHIM01000053.1:11998-12691 GCA_002403785.1 Clostridium sp. UBA4746 | reverse complement strand
GCCTTATATAGGGCCATATCAGCTCTTTTAATAATCTGTTCTATGCTGTCATTTCCTTTGTACTGCGTAATTCCAAAACTACATGTTATTTGCTTAGTGTCTTGGAAGTTAAAGCAAGCTATTTTTAATCGTATCCTCTCAGCCAATGTATATCCATCTTTTGAACTTGTATTTGGTAATACAATAAAAAACTCTTCCCCTCCCCATCTTCCAATGTGCTCAGAAATACGGAGGTCGTCCTTCATAAGTTGAGCAAGTTCAAACAAAACTTGGTCCCCAGTTTGATGTCCATAGGTATCATTTATCAATTTGAACCAATCAACATCGATTAAAATAACTGAAAAAATTATCCCATAACGCTGTGCCTTAAGATATTCTTCATTAAATATCTCACTAATTTTTCTTCGGTTATATATTCTTGTAAGTCCATCAGTAATTGATACTTCTTGAAGCTCCTTGTTTTTGGCAAGCAGTTCTAATCTTACTAAATCCAGTTCTTTATTCTTAATATCAAGCAATTCCTTCTGCTCAGCTAGCTTCTCGATACTAAAACGATAAACTAAATCATAATGATCCTTTGCTTGCTCTATAAGTCTTCGACTATGTTCACAACGTTCCAATTTTTTTTGCATAATTGCAATTTTCCTCCGCATAACATCTATACTATCGTTCTCCATTCATAACCCCCCCCCC
>DHIM01000053.1:1090-11837 GCA_002403785.1 Clostridium sp. UBA4746 | reverse complement strand
TCTCCATTCATAACCCCCCCCCCTTTTGTTCACTTTAACCAAGCAACGCAACTACAAATGTTTCGTTATGGAATTCATTTGTTAATTTATTTGAATTTGGACAAAACTCACCATAGGAATAAAATCCAACAAATTTTACACTTCCTCCAATTTTTTCACGAACAATCTGGCACTCCTCTATAGTTCGTGTTCCAAGCAGAACCCTTCGAGCTGAACAAGTGAAACATAATGCTATAGTTGGTGAATAATTTGATGGAAATTTGCTAACTGCCTGGCTAATTGAACTTGTAGTACCAGCTAAAATTGACTCACGGTTTACCATGGTAATACGGACTTTAGAATCAACTGGCACATTACCTAAATAGGTTATTGACCCATCATTATTATCATAATTTTCGAATGAGGTGCGCATAAAGCGAAAGTCACCGTGCTCATCGTATACGGCAATTGGTAGTTCAAGAGTAGGCTTAGTTTTTTCACCAAGAATATTACTATAAAATTCGAGTGCAGGTTTATGATTGATTTCATAAATCACATTACCTTCCGATCTTGTAATAGTTCCACAATCTCCGATTGGCTCCCAGCCACTGTCCATCCCCAAAGAAAAATCAAATTCCCCAGCTAAAAGTAAAAATGATGATATACTTGATGATGATATTTTATTGTAAAACAGCTTAGCCTCATTAAATCGCCAACTATCTGCTGATATCCCCCCCACAATTGGAAGTTTACCAGCTGTAACTATATTTAGCTGTTCCATAACTGTCTCACCATTGATTTTAATCACATCAGAAAATAATATACATAGCTTAGGAGTCTGCCCTAATTTGCTCACAGCCTCGGATAATGCTTGTCTGCATTCTTTCTTCACATCTATTGCAGTATTATTGATAATACCTGAAACAATTTTTGTTTTTTCAGATACGAATAATGTAAGAACTAATGAATCCTCTACATACTCACATTCCGAAGAAAATTCCCCATCTGTTGTACAACCAACCAGGTGTAAATCCGGCCATTTTTCATAAATTTTATCAAGTACCAATTGATGATCAACATCTATACTAGCATAGAGAATTCCTGCCGTAGGGCTCCTATTAGCAAGCTGAAACTCACACTTCTCAATTAGTTCCGTAACCGCAAAAAACGAATCTAATTCTATGCTATGAGCTATAGCTATAAAAAAGTTCGATTTCATAAATACCTTACCTCCTATACTATGCTAAAACTATACAAATTAAACAACCCTTACTCTCAATGGTGATAGAGGTGGCACACCACCACACCTTACCCCTCATAGTTTGTACTATTATTTTTGATTTTTAACTGTTCTATTTATATGATATGCTTTTTATACAGAGGTGATACTAATGACAAGAAAAATATCAATACAACATTAGTTGTTTTAATTATAAAAGCTGTGATATTAATTCCACAGCTTTTATAATTTGTTATCAACTGTGTAACTTCGCATCATATTTTCTGAGAATTGAACATATTTGCCATATGAATTCCTTTATTCTATATAATTCACTCTCACGGCTAACAGTCCTCCATTCTATGCAGTAGTCCATCAGCCAGTATTCGAGTTTACTAGCCAATTCATAAGGTGTTTCCAGGGGCTGTACATCCTGTACATACTCGCGTTCTTTAATAATCAGCGTCAGTTCCTGCATCAGTGATACACCACGAGCAGCAAGATAATACTCTAGCATTTCCTCTTGACGGTCTGCATATGAGCCGCTGTCATTCTGTTTAAGGCAATTAATAATTTCGCTGCATTTGGAAACCGCGCTCTTAAGATCATCCTCTGAAACCATCATCATTTCATTTTTAGCTTTTTCATACTGGCTTATTCCAGAATCAAGATAGGTTTGATTGTAAACCTTATAATCTCTAAAAAAAGCCAAATCATTAAAAATTATTTTATCTTGACGAGATAGTTCACGCAGTAGTCCTACCAAATTTTTCTCGCGGTCTCCATATTCAACCAGTGAAATAGCGTGGTCTATGCTACTGAAATCTCTATCATCCGCAACATTCCATCCTTGTGCTGCACCGTAAATCATTCCCGGAATAGCAAGGGCTGGCATATTAATGTGGCCACAATCCCCCCAGTCAGTATTCAAAAATCCAACCGCATGATACTGATCACCTAACTTCGCCATCTCTCTGATATTTGTAAAACTCTTGTCATAGGCATTCACCAATCGGCTGTAACCGGATACACTAGGACATACATACTGCTTTAATCCACAGTCAGCGAAAACTTTAACAATTTGTTCCTTAGCACCATAATCATAATACCAGTTGAGGCAAGTAATTTGTTCATTCAGTTTGCCCATATGCTCATGATTGTTCTGAACAATATCACCCCAAATCATTACTTTCTTCCCTTTGCTTTGAAGATATTCCACTAACTTGTTTACATAAGAAATATACAATTCTCCATAAACCATTTTTTCAGCCATGGAAGCACTTTTCCCCTTGCCCAAATCAAATGTTTCGTCGCAACAAATGTTTATTTTATCACTACGAAATAATGGCATATATTGGTCGAGAATGCCAGTGATAAGAGTAAAACTTTCAGGATCTGACACATTAATGGTATGATATCTCATGCGATGGTACCATGTAAAGGTCTCACCAATCCCAGTATTCATTTCTCTGTATTTACCAAAGCTCTCTGAACGAAGTAAATCATACAAATGTCCAAAAGAGGCTATGCATGGAACTAGCTCAATTCCTCTTAAATTACAGTAACAATCTATTTCCAGGATTTCTTCAGGGGTAAAAGGATCAGTCTGCGACCAAACTTCTTCAAAACCATCTAATCGCAGGCAGTTCTCCATATATAACTGAAGTTGATTAATTTTATACATTGCTAACCTGTCGACCAACACCTTTAGACTATCCATAGTGGGCACCCTTCCACGACTAACATCAAGCATATAACCTCTGTTTGAATAAGATGGTTCATCGGCAATAATTGTACATCCAATTTCCGCACGGGATATCTTGCATAACTGAATAAGTGTCGCTACTCCATATAGGAAGCCGCGGCTCGAACAAGCGGCAATTGTAATTTTATTAGGTCTCACTGTCAGTAGGTAGGCTTCCACTCCTCTATCCATGTTTTCATATTGCAAGCAAATGCAGTTTTCATCGAGATTTCGTGCACAACGCATCACTTTTTTAATAGGCAATGTAATTGCAATAACTTTTTTAATTTCTCGTTGTAATAGCTTTGCTGTTTCCAAATCATTATCGCCTAACGCCTCATCAAGCACTATTGCAGTATTGTGTCTTATTAAAAATAATCCGTCTCGAACTGTAATCTTGCGTGGCAATGGGATCAAATTCATGTTGGTTCCTCCTTTTTCATATTTTCCATTCACAAATTACTCAAAACTTCATATATATTACTTCTTTAATATCATGATAAACAAAATATTTATATATACTTATATTATACACCTATCTACTTTAACGTGATTTTGATATCTCTGTATTATACTTTTAAAAAAACAAACCTGCAGTCTAAAATATAAACTGTAGGTTTTAATATTTACTATTTTTCCTTAGTTTCACTTACCCATTCATGATGGAATATTCCTTCTTTGTCCACTCTTTCAAATGTATGAGCTCCAAAATAATCTCTCTGAGCTTGAAGTAAGTTTGCTGGGAGTTTAGCACTTCTATAACTGTCATAATACGTTATTGCACTCGAAAATCCAGGAACTGAAACCCCTAAATTTACAGCTGTGGATACAACAAATCGTAAATCCTTTTGATAACTGCGAAGTATATCTTTGAAATACGAATCTAACATTAAATTTTTAAGATTTAGATCTTTTTCATAGGCCTCATTTATTTTGTTTAGGAATTGGGCGCGAATAATACATCCCCCTCTAAATATTTTAGCTATTTTCCCATATTTAAGGTCCCAGCCGTACTCCACTGATGCCGCCTTCATAAGTGCAAATCCCTGTGCATATGAACATATTTTGCTTGCATAAAGTGCTTTTCTTACAGCCTCTATAAATCCATTTATGTCTCCGTTGAATTCTACATCAGGTCCTTTTAACATATTACTTGCAGCCATTCTTTCATCCTTAATTGCAGACAAACAACGTGCATAAACAGCCTCTGTTATTGTAGGTATTGGTACTGCTAGGTCCAGGGCGCTTTGACTAGTCCATTTTCCTGTTCCCTTTTGGCCTGCTTTATCTAAGATAATATCAACCATGTATTCACCAGACTCATTATCCTTTTGTGCAAAAATTTCACTAGTTATTTCTATTAAATAACTGTTTAGTTCACCCTTATTCCAATTTGTAAAAACATCATGGATCTTGTCATTGGAAAGTCCTGCAACCCCCTTTAAGAGTGCATAAGCTTCACAAATAAGTTGCATATCACCATACTCTATGCCATTATGAACCATCTTTACATAATGTCCAGCCCCGTTTGCACCAATATAAGTACAGCAGGGTTCCCCATCAACTTTTGCAGATATAGCTGTAAAAATTGGTTTGACTATTTTATAAGCGTCTTCCTGACCTCCAGGCATAATTGCTGGTCCTTTTAAAGCTCCCTCTTCTCCCCCTGAAACTCCTGTTCCTATGAATTTAAAACCCAACTTTTCAAGTTCTTTGCTTCTACGTATTGTATCCATAAAAAATGAATTGCCACCATCAATTAATATGTCACCCTTTGAGATATAAGGTATTAATTTTTCTATAGTTTCATCAACATATTTTCCCGCTTTAATCATAAACAATATTTTTCTTGGAGTTTCAAGAGAATTTACGAATTCCTCTATAGAATATGCTCCCTTTATATTTCTTTCTTTTGCCTCTATTAATAGCTCATCCGTCTTAATCCTACTTCGATTATACACCGAAACAGAAAAGCCTCTACTTTCAACGTTTAGTGCCAGATTTTTACCCATGACGCCAATACCTAAAACACCAAATTGCTGTTTATCCATAATATACATCCCTCCTCTAAAAATACTTACTCTCACTGAATCATAGTTTATATTATTCTATAATATACCATATATTATTCAATTACATAAACAAATAAACGCCATTGTGCCTTTTAAGTACAACGCGTTTATTCAAATTAGTATTGTTATTCTGCACTTTTAAGTTATTCTATCATATTTGTTTTACCAACTTCTCCGTACATAGCCAAGTTTACGATTATAGGAAAAGAAATTGTAAGTTCTAATATTTACTATTTTCCCTTAACCTCAGTTACCCATTCATGATGGAATATACCATCTTTGTCCACTCTTTCAAATGTATGAGCACCAAAATAATCTCTCTGTGCCTGAAGTAAATTTGCTGGGAGTTTAGCACTTCTATAACTGTCATAATACATTATTGCACTAGAAAATCCCGGAACTGGCACTCCTAAATTCACAGCTGTGGATACCACAAAACGCAGATCGGTTTGATAACTACCAAGAATATCTTTGAAATATGAATCTAACATAAGATTTTTAAGATTAGGATTGTTTTCATAAGCTTCGTTTATTTTATTAAGGAATTGAGCGCGAATTATACCCCCGCCTCTAAATATTTTAGCTATTTCTCCATATTCAAGGTCCCAACTATATTCCTCTGCTGCAGCTTTTATAAGTGCAAACCCTTGCGCATATGAACATATTTTACTTGTATAAAGAGCTTTTCTTACAGATTCTATAAACTCATTTATATCTCCTTTAAATACTGCATCTGGCCCTTTTAAAAATTCACTTGCGAAAACTCGTTCATCTTTTATAGCAGACATGCATCGCGCAAACACCGCCTCTGTTATGGTAGGTATTGGTACTGCTAAATCAAGAGCGCTTTGACTAGTCCATTTTCCTGTTCCCTTTTGGCCTGCTTTATCAAGAATTATATCAACCATGTATTCTCCAGATTCACTATCCTTTTGTGCAAATATCTTACTAGATATTGCCATTAGATAGCTATCAAGCTCCCCTTCATTCCACTGTGCAAAAACATCATGAATTTTATCATTGGAAAGCCCGCAAACTCCCTTTAAAAGTGCATAAGCTTCACAAATAAGTTGCATGTCGGCATACTCAATGCCATTATGAACCATCTTTACATAATGTCCTGCCCCATTTGCTCCAATATAATTACAGCAGTCTTCCCCGTCTACTTTTGCAGACATAGCTGTGAAAATTGGTTCTACCAATTTATAAGCATCGAACTGACCTCCTGGCATAATTGCTGGGCCTTTTAAAGCTCCCTCTTCTCCTCCTGAAACTCCTGTGCCTATGAATTTAATACCTAAATCTTCAAGTTTTTTATTTCTACGTATTGTATCCTTAAAAAATGAATTGCCGCCATCAATTAATATATCACCCTTTGATATGTATGGTATTAATTTTTTTATAACTTCATCAACAGGTTTCCCTGCTTTAATCATAAGCAATATTTTTCTTGGAGTTTGGAGAGAATTCACAAATTTATCTATAGAATATGTTCCCTTTATTTTTTTTTCTTTTGCCTCTATTAATAACTCATCCGTCTTAATTCTATTTAGATCATAAACTGAAACAGATATTCCTCTGCTTTCAACGTTTATTGCTAGATTTTTACCCATAACGCCAATGCCTATAACTCCAAATTGCTGTTTATCCATAATGTAAATACCTCCTTTTAAATGAACTTATACAGGAGAAGCACGACTTCTCCTGTATAAAATTTTAATGTACAATCATACTTAATAATATAACCATAACTAAACCGACCACAGAAATTATTGTTTCTAATACTGTCCATGATTTTAATGTTTCGGGTATTGATAAATTGAAATACTCTTTAAACATCCAAAACCCAGGATCATTAACATGTGATAATATTAGACTTCCTGCTCCTGTAGCTAATACCATAAGTTCTGGACTAGCACCTGTTGCTACAACTAATGGTCCTACAATACCTGCTGCTGTAAGTCCCGCTACAGTTGCTGATCCTAATGCTATTCTAAGTATTGCTGCAATTGACCATGCAAGTACTAGCGGTGAAATTGTTGATCCTTTCATAATTTGCGCAACATAATCTGCAACTCCACTATCCACTAAAACCTGTTTAAAGGCTCCGCCTCCACCTATTATTAATAAAATCATAGCTATTGCCGCTATAGATTCAGTTACAGTTTTCATCACTTCTGGCATCTTTTTACCCCTGTTTAGCCCAAAAGTGAATATAGCTAAAAGTACAGCTATAAGTAATGCTATTACTGGATCACCTAAAAAATTAGTGTAATTTAATATGGGTGAGGTTTTTGGTAAATTAATAGTAGCAATAGCTCTTGCTGCCATAAGTAGTACTGGCACTAAAGCCGTAAAAACACTTACTCCAAAACTAGGCATTTCTTTATCCGTAAATAACTTAGGATTATATAAACCTTTTGGTATATCATGTTCCATATGCTTTAAAAATTTTGTAAGTACAGGACCCGCAAGAATTACTGCTGGAACCGCACAAACAATACCATAAATTAAAGTTTTACCTAAATCTGCTTTATAAATAGCAGCTATTGCTGTAGGGCCTGGATGTGGTGGTAAAAATCCATGAGTGGCTGAAAGTGCTGCTGCCATTGGAACTCCTATATATAAAAGTGGAATATCAGCAGCTGCTGCTATTGAAAATACTAATGGAAGTAAAAGTACAAAACCTATTTCATAAAATAAAGCGATACCAACTATAAAACCCGTTACTATAACTGCTAATTGTATATGTTTTTTACCGAATTTATCAATTAATGTAAGAGCTATTCTTTGAGCTCCACCACTATCTGCCATGAGCTTACCAAGCATAGCACCAAATCCAAGTACTAATGCAAGTGTACCTAATGTACCACCAACGCCCTTTGTAATAGAAAGTACAACACTCGGAAGAGGCATGCCTTCCAAAATACCTACTGTTAGTGCTACAAGAATTAATGACAAGAAACCATTTAATTTAAAAGCTATCATAAGAACTAATAATAATACAACCCCTAAAGCAACAATTAATAATGGCATAATAAAATCCCCCTCTTATTTTTGTAATAAACCGATACTTACAAACTCATCTTTTAATTTCAAGTACAATCTTTCGTAAATTTCAAAGGTTTTCATGTAAACTTCATGATTTTTTATATCCGGTTTAAATGTTTGAGAAATAGGAACCAACTTTTCTACTTCTTCAATATTATCTATAAGTCCTATTGCCTTCATACCAAGTGCTACAGCTCCTAAACATGAACTTTCATAACTTTCTGCTATTACTACCTTTTTATTAAATACATCTGCTAACATTTGAACCCAAAGCTCTGATCTAACAAACCCTCCAGTAGCATAAATTGTATCAATATTACCAGTTGTCTCCTCTAAAGCTTTTCCCACACTATAAATGCCAAATATTACTCCTTCCAGAAGTGCTCTTAGAAAGTTCTCTCTCTTATGTGTAATGTTTATTCCAAAGAAAACACCTTTTGAGTTTGCATCCCAATGTGGCGCTCTCTCTCCAAGCAGATAAGGTAAAAATATCAAACCGTTTGACCCTGCCGGTACCTTCGACGCCTCCTTTGTCAATAATTCATAAGTATCAACACCTAACGCTTCAGCCTGTGCCAATTCTAAATGCGAAAAATTATCCCTAAACCATCTAAAAATTATTCCTCCATTATTAACAGGCCCGCCTAGAACAAAATGATCTTCAGTAAGAATATAACTAAAAATTCTTTCACTTTCATCATTTTTAGGCTTATCTGCTATTATTCTTATAGCTCCACTAGTACCAATTGTAACTGCAGCATCTCCAAGTTTTACAGCATTAGCACCAAGGTTTGCAAGACAACCATCGCTTGCTCCAATTACAAATGCAGTATCTACATCAATGCCCATTAAATCCGCGTATTTTTTATCCATCCCTTTAAATATCTGCGTTGGGGATACTGGTGAGGATAACTTATCCTCACCTATACCTGCAACTTCTAATGAATTTTTATTCCACGCAAGGTCATAGATATCAAACAACCCTGTAGCC
Source organism: Clostridium sp. UBA4746 (assembly GCA_002403785.1). GTDB lineage: Bacteria > Bacillota > Clostridia > Clostridiales > Clostridiaceae > Clostridium_AD. The sequence continues at coordinate 2,781 of DHIM01000053.1, read as the reverse complement.
GATGCAATTGAATAATCCACAACATATTTATTGAACAGTTTAAAGAAAACATATTCTTTAATAGAGATAAACTTACTTGAATTTCTAAATACTTCCTTCATATTATCCTTCATCCATGCAATCTTACAAAGTGGTGACATTGGATGAATTGGTGTGCCCGTTCTCATATAAATTTCATGTCCTATTTTGCTGTTTTTTATAGACTCTGAATACTGTGTACTTCTAGTATCTGCCCAAATAATACAATCAGTTAATTTGTCTCCATTTTCATCTACGGCAATTATACCATGCATTGCAGCGCTGAAACTCACACCAAGAAGTTCATTATCTTTGTTAGCGTTTTCATTTACTACACATTTAATTGAATTAATAACTGCCTCAAACATCTCCTCAGGACATTGCTCACTCCAAGAAGGCTTAGGGTTTAAAATAGGATAGCCTATATTACACTTAGAAATTATATTACCCCGCAAATCAAACGCAATAGCTTTAGTGCTACTTGTTCCAATATCTAGTCCAATTAAGTATTTCATAACATCCCCCTTTGAAATAAATTTTCTTTTCTCTCTTCAATATTAATGTTATTGCTGTTTTATGAAAATTATTCTCTTTTTTATTATTATATAATAGTGTAAAGGTTTAATCAAGTGTTTCATGAAAATATTTTTCATTTTACCAATAAAAAATACACTCTCATCGAGTGTATGAAAATTATTTTTAATATCGTTTATTTGCAATAGCTTCTCTTATTTGTCCTAGGACCTTATAATAATTATCTTTATCCTTTAAACAAGTACCTACGAACATACAGTCTATAAGTGATAATGCACTAATTCTTGACTCCATTGCCTCACTTTTCGATAAATTTTCTCTGCCGTATGATACAAGCACAACATCTGATACCTTTGATATCGGAGATTTGTAATTTGAAGTTATAGATATAATTTTCACTCCTTTTTCCTTTCCGATTTTCAGATTCTCCACTAATTCTTTATTACTTCCAGTATTTGAAATAGCTATTATACAATCATTTTCATCATACATGGAGCTTAACATAGCTTGAAAATGAGAATCATCATGGAATATACAATACTTCCCTGTTCTCATAAATTTATGATATGCATCAAGAGCTATTGCTGCAGACCCCCCCATACCAAAGAAAGCTATTCTTTTTGCATTATGTATATACCCTATAGCTTTATCTAACTCCTTACTGTCATTTGTTCTTAACGTTTCATTAAGGGAACTTATCGTAGAATTAAATATCTTTTGCATTAAAACCAAACTATCATCATTTTCTTTTATTTCCTCATGTATATTTACAAGAGGTTTTACAATTTCACTAGCTATTCTTATCTTTAAATCCTGATAACCTTTAAACCCTAGTTTTTTACTAAGTCTAAATACTGTGGCTTCGCCACAGTTACAATTTTCAGCTAACTCAGTTATAGATGAGTGGATAATATCCTTTGGATTTTTAAGTATGTATTCCCCAACTCTTTTTTCTGCTCCTTTAAGATCTGAATATATATTCCTTAATCTTTCTATACCACCTATATCATTCATTACATTACCACCTAACAGTATTTTTTGCTTTATATTATTCACAATATCGCTCCACAAGCTTATTACTAGTCTCTATTATACTATAATATACCATATATTATTCAATTACATAAACAAATAAACGC